>CBDVCL010000389.1:0-2901 GCA_965372475.1 uncultured bacterium
GTGGCGGCGGGGAACCCTATCAATTCAGCGACGATGATGCCCAGCCGCGCTTTGCTGTTATCAAAGACCAGCGCGCGGGCGAAGAGGTCGTGCTTTGTGCCTTGCGAGCCCGTCTTTCGGGACTCGTAGCCGGACAGGGGGATGTTTTTTGCGGGGGTTATCTTGGTTTCGGATGCGCCGGTTTGGATCCTGATGCTTTTCATTGGTCCTCGCTAGTATTGAGTATTGGGTATTGAGTATTGGGTCTTATCCCGCAATACACGAACGACCCTACGACTCACTCCGTTCGCTCAGGGCAAGCTAACGACCACTTCTTATCTCGTAGAGACGGTAACCAATAGACCTGGCAGCGTTGATGGTTTCGTAGTAGGGCGTGTCACAGATGTCTACGAAACCTATCTGGTAGTTCTCGCCGTCGCCGCGGCCCGTGGTCGCCTGGTCGCCATACTGGAACCAGTGCGCGCCCACGAAGCAGGGGTTCTTCAGTGCGCCCATCATATAACTCTGGTAGGCCTTTGCCCGTGCCGCCTGGTTCTCCACCTCTTTCAGGCCGGGGTGGAACATGCCGCGGTCAAGCGCGCCGAAATGCCACTCGCCAATGATCACCGGCATATCCACGCCCTTGGGCAGCTTGAAATCAGCCACGCCATGCTTGTAAAGGTTCCAGCCGATCACGTCGCAGTATTTCGTCGAGGCTAACACCGCCGTGTCGTTGACCCAGGCGAAACGGCAGCCGAGGTACATATTATGCGTTGCCACGCGCTTCACCTCTTCGCGGCATATCTTGAAATACTCCTCGGCGATCTTGCTGCAAAAGGCCTGCAGGTCGACCTTCGCCTTCTCCTTGTCGGGCGTCTTCTTGCCTTTCAGCAGGGCATCCCACGAACCGTGCTTCGTTCCCCAGGCGCCGTTCAGCTTGGCTATCGTACCGTACTTCTTCTTCAAGTCCTTGAGGAACTCCCGTTTCGCCGCCTGCCTGGACGGGGAAGAAAGCACGGAAAGCGCCAGCTCCAGCTCCTCGCCCCAGGCGAGCTCGTTGTCCACGAAGAAACCAATACAGTAGGGGTCGTTCGCCGCCCATTGCCCGCCTTGCCGCTTGATGGCGTTGGCCAGCCCTCCGCGAAAACCAGGGTCGAATGGGTCGGGGAACTTACCCCAGTAGCCCTTGCTGCCCTCGATCATCGGCGCGCCGTGGTGCACCGGCTGAACGTAGGGCGTCTTGCTCACCTCGCTCACCTCGCGTTGCGACCAGTTGCCGATTGTATTCATGCCCCAGCTGCGCAGGCGGCGGTGTGCCATCGCCACGTATTCCTTCTGCCATGCCTCGCCATACTTGCGGTGCAGGTTTGCCACGCTGAATTGGAACTCGTCGTATTCGCCCTTGCCCTGGTAGTAGCCGACGGGCGCCCATTTGCCTTTACCATAGAAGCTGCCCTCACCGCGCGGCGGCAGGGCCTTGAAAAAGTGCTCGCGGTCGCTGATAGGGGTGACCGCGCTCCAGGGCGTGACGCAATCAATACCGTGCGACCAGAAGAGGCATCCCGCGGGATCGACCAGCCACCACTTGCCCTTGTATTTCTCGGCGCGGAAGAAGCCCGTCGCCTTGAGCTTGGGGCCCGCCGCCCAGCCGCCGTACTTGTTCCAGCCCTGGGGGCCGGGATAGTGCGCGAGGTCTTTCTCTTCCTGTGCCAGCGATTTCGCGAAGTCGGCCTTGCTCCTCGTCTTGCGCGGCCAGTCCTTGTGCATGTACTGGCCGAACTTATCTATGAAGGGGATGAACTTCCCTTTCACGGGCGGCGTGCACTCCCCCGCCGCGTAGATACCGTAGACCTCGTATTGGTGATCCCGCGTCGGCTTTACCACCGAGAGCATCACCTGGATCACGTTCGAGGGGTCAAAGGGGTTTCCCTGCAGGTCGGTGGCCAGCCCGGGCGTGCCGCGCATACCGATAAGCTCTATCTTCTTGCTCTTCGGCCAGGCACGGCAACCCAGTTTCACTTTCAGCTCCTTCGTCTCGCCGGGCGCCAGCTCGGCCGAGCTCTGCACGCTGTGCTTGCCGCCGTCGCCGCCGGGATTGTCCAAACGGAGGATCAGTTCCACCGTGTGCCGTCCCACGTTCTTCGCCCGCGCCGCCACGTAGCTGTGCGCGGAAAGGTCCCAGCTGCCCGAGGCGTGCTTGTAAGTCATGCCCGGCCACTCCGTCTCGGCGTCAGAAGCAACGAAGAGCGCCTTGCCCTTCTGCTCCGCCTTGACGTGCCATTGGCCGAGGCGGTCCATGTCTATTTTTGTGGGATCTAGTAGCATCATTCCTCCTGCTTGCGTGGCGGGCATGCTCCATGTGAGTGCTAGTACTAGTGCCAGTAGTATTCTCGTCATTTCTCCGTTTCTATGCGGACCTGGGACCTCGGAACTCGGACCTAGTATCAAAGATGATTGCCCCAATGCGGAGCTCGGAGGTCGGACACGCTTTCCTTTCCGACTTCCGACTTCTGACTTCCCCTTACATAAGACTCAAGACTCGCCCCGCCCTGACCACCACCGCCCTCTCAAACTCGATAACCCCCTTCGCCACGCTACACGCTACCTTCTTCCCCGACAACGACACGCGTGCTCGGCCCCCCACAAACGGCAGCTCGACCCGCGACAGCTTCAACTCCCCCTGGATCACGCTGATCTCCGCCCGCTTGCCCTTCTTAGCGAATTCCCCCCAGCCGCCCTCAAGCGACCAGAGGAAGCGGCAATTGCCCCGCGTCACCGGGTCGAAACCTATCATGCCGTTGGCCAGGTCAAAGCGGAACCCCGAGAAGGCGTTCAAGAGGGCGTAGCTGGCCATGGAGCGGGCGTAGTTGCTGCCGCACTCTATCTCGTTCCAGGGGTTGCGCTTCTCGCCGTCGTACCGTT
>CBDVCL010000390.1:0-2898 GCA_965372475.1 uncultured bacterium
CTTTCTTTTCAACTGCCGCTTATCCACACCGGTGCCCTTGCCGGTGACCTTTACCACCGCGGCGCGCGTGAGCACAGCGGTCACAGCGCTGCTGGCGGTGGTATTACCGATGCCCATGTCCCCGGTGCCGATGATATCAAGCCCCTTCTTCATCTCGGCTTCCGCGACCTCGATCCCTATCTCAACCGACCGCACGGCTTGTCGGCGCGACATCGCAGCCTCGCACGCCATGTTCGCCGTGCCCGGCGCCACCTTTCTCACCAGCAGTTCCCTGTGCGGCTCAAGTTTCGCGGCGACACCTATATCGACCACGACTACCCTGGCGCCGGCGTGTGCGGCGAGCACATTGATGCCGGCCCCGCCTCTGAGGAAGTTATAGACCATCTGCTCAGTCACTTCGGGCGGATAAGCGCTGACGCCTTCTGCTGTCACGCCATGGTCAGCCGCCATCACCACGACTGCTTTCCTCTTAAGAGAGGGTCTTTTCTTGGCCGTGATGCCGGCCACCTGCTTAGCGAGTTCCTCAAGACGGCCGAGACTCCCCTGCGGTTTAGTCAAGCTATCCAGCCTCTCCTGCGCCAATTCCTTCTTCCCTTGATCAATGGGCCCGATGTTCCCTATGGTTCTCTTTAGCTTCTTCACTTCTCCATCATCTCCCATTCCTTGATGTCCAGGAACCAGTGCGGCCAAAAGCCCTTCTTCAGAACCGGCCCGCTTCTCTTTATCTCGATCCTTCTCTTGAACAAAGGACCGTCAGTGACCAACGTGTGGAATTCGCCGTTCTCGCCGCAGGGGCATATCTTCCTCTCCTCTAACCCCTCGAGCAACTCCGCGTCAACACCCCTGCCTACGAACTCCTCACCCAAGAGGTCTGCTTTGCAGCTGACCACGACCGCTTTGAACCCCGCGTCAATGAATTCCCGCACCACCTCTGCCGCGGGCAGACCCCACAATGGTTGCACGGGTTGAATGTCGAGTTCCCCGCAAACCCTTTCCACCCACTCCCGGTGTTCGTCGAGGTAAACATCGCCGAAGACCATTCCTTCTATATTGATCTTCCCCTTCAGTTCGTTTACCGCAGCTTTGAATTCTTGCTCATACCTCTCCATATCCGCGGGTACCTCTCTTTGCAGAACAGGAATGCCGGTCAACTCAGCTTGTTGTTTCATCAACTCGCATTCTATCCCGTGAAAGCAACAACGTTTGTATTCTTCAGAGATGAAATTCAAGAGCGATACCACCTCGTGCCCCTGCTGTAGCGCCTTGTGGCAGGCGAGGCAACTGTCTTTGCCGCCGCTCCAGGAAGCGATGACCTTCATTCCTTTTCTCCCTTCACCTTCATTGGTACTCCGCTCACCATCAGGTAGACTTCATCAGCGCACCGGGCCACGACCTGATTCGCAAACCCGGCGATGTCCCTGAATCTCCTGCCTAGTTGGTTTTCCGGAACGATGCCGGAGCCCACCTCGTTTGACACGACGATCGTAGTACAGCCAACCTTCGACGACACGGACGCTATCTGCCGCACCCCTTTCTCAATCTGCCGGTCATTACTGTCCGCGAGAAGCAAGTTTGACAGGAGCAATGTCAGGCAATCGACGATGACCACCTCGCACTTGTTGCCGACGTCTTTCAAGACGGACGCCACCTCGGTCTCTTCTTCCACCGTCTGCCAGTTTCTCGGCCTGCTCTTCTTGTGTTCCTTGATGCGCGCCTTCATTTCCGCATCGCGGGGGGCACAAGTGGCAATGAAGGTCACTTTGCCGCCGCGCTTCCCGGCTAACTCAACAGCGAAGTTGCTCTTGCCGCTCCTGGCGCCGCCGGTGATGAATATCAGTTTGCCCATGGTTCCTCTCGCGGGCGGACACGGAGGTCCGCCCCTACGTTACCTTGCGAATCGGTTCCGACAGCACCCGCCTTCGTCACCCCCCCGCCTGTCTGCCGACAGGCAGACGGGGGGGCGGCTATGGCGGGTTGTTTTTCGCTCTTCTAGAGCGAAAAACAAAAACCCTTACCGTCCTCAACGGACGATAAGGGTTGCACCCTGCTTCTTCACCCTTACGCGGGCCTGTCCCTCACACGGGGACAGCAGTCCCAATTCACGGGCAGGTCTCCTGGCTCCCGGATCGCCCTACTCGCCGCGCCTTCCCACACAATGCGGTGGCTTTCTGCGGCTTTCGTCCCCGGTCACAGTGGCGGGACCGCGCCGGATTCTCACCAGCTTCCCTATTATCCCCCCTATCACGGGAGGAACCTATGAACCTTTCGTCTATTCTACACTCGCACGAACCTGCTAGTCAAGCTTGTATATTTCAATCAGTGGCCCCGGTTTGTCCATATCATCGAAGACCTTGACCAGATCAGCCTGGCGCGCCAACTCCTCGTAACGCCCCACCTGCTCGCCGTACCTCTCCCTTTCGGCGTAGTACCTGCTCTTGAAGGATTCCGTTATCACGACGTATTCAACGCCACGCGCGCGGTAGTAGGAAAGCGATTGTGAAACGATGCCCTGCCAGCTCATGTCCACCAGCGCCAAATCCGCGCGAGCCTTGACGTGCAGGTGCGGCGCGTATTGCTCGTAGGCTATCTTCGAGCCCCGCGGCAGGTTCTTCTCTATCCATTCCTTGGCCAGTGTCCGCTTGTCCGTTCTGCCCAGCTTCTTCCCCTCTGACACCTCCCCCACGAGACTACGGCAGGAAGCGGCAGTGAGCAGCACCGCGAACAGGACAAACACGGCACTGTTCAGCTTTAGGGGTATCACGCCCAGCCTGCGGCGGCGCAGCGACTTGCTTTCGATGACGCGCTTACATACATAATAAAAGCCAACGCCGAAGAGTATCGCCTCAAAGGGCAGAACGGGGATCATCCAGCGTTCCCAGCGAAGGTTCATGCCTCCCA
>CBDVCL010000391.1:0-2895 GCA_965372475.1 uncultured bacterium
GTTCATCGGAACGGAAGGCCTGCAGGTCCTTGAGAAAGGCCGCCACATCCCGCTTGCTCACGGGCGAGTTGGCGAACCACAGCGACATGCCCTTGAACCCCTGCTCGTACACTGCTCGACGCGCTTGCAGGCCGTATTCGAGCGCCACGCCGTTCCTGTCCGTGTCCGATATCGTTATCTGCGCATAGACCTCGATCTCCGTTGCCGCGTCCGTCAACTGGCGCGCCAGCTTGCCCAGGTACTTCTTGAAGTTCGGCACAGCCAGGTCGGCGTTCTTCTCGTCCCGCTTGAGCGGTGACTGGGTCTGCACCAGCATCACGTCCAGCTCCCGCGCCATCAAGCCGTAGTCCCAGCCGTAGGGCTTGTAACCGTTATCAAAGAGGCCGCGGCCCGAAGGCGCCGCGCCGGCGCGAAAGCCTTTCGCCCTGGCCGCCCCCGCCGCCTCGCGCAGGTTGGCGAGCGTCGCCGCGAACTCCCGCGAGAACTCCGGGATGTTGCCGAAATTCTCCTCGTAGTCGCAGAATATCGCCGCGACCTCTTCCTCGCGCAGGCCCGCCGCGATGGCGGCCGTGTTGGCCTTGCCCGCGGTAAGCACGGCATAGAAGATCCTCTTGCCTGCCATGGCGCGACGCAGGGTGTTCAGCCGCTCTCGCAGGATGGGTAGGTCCAGCGGGTTGGCGCCGTTGCCGTGCACCACGGCCACGATGTCGCCATCCTGGAGAAAGGGGTATACCTCGGCGACGATGAACCCGTCCATCTCCTCGCTATAAGTGTTGACTAAGATCTTGAATTGGCTTGCCTGCAAAGACGGCTTCCCCAGCTCCATTCCCTTCCCCCCCGCCAGTACCAGGACGATCAACGCCAGGATACCAAGCTTTGCCTTCCCCGTCATCCATGCCTCCTCTCGCCACCAAGGCAACAGTCACTTACGGTCGCTACTTCCGCAAGACGCGCATCAGCATCACTACTCCTACGCCCGTGAAGAGCGGCCCCACGGGCAAGATGAACCAGGGCATACCGTGAAACATCGTCATTATGGTCCAGTAGATAGAGAAGGCGATCCAGAACAAGGGAAAGCCTATTTCATACGCTCTATTCTTGCCACACCATTGCAGTGTCTTGACGACAAAGAATCCCGCTACAAGTACCCAGAAGACCTCCATTGAATCTACCCTATCCCCTGTTCTTCATTCTGCTGATCAAATAGCGAACGCCAACCAACAAGCCCGCTGGGAAGCAGAAGAGCCCCATAAGAAGAAGACCGACTGTCTTCAAGAAAGGTCTCTGGCCTGCATTTCTGCCGCGCAGGCCTTTGAACCAAATCTCCTGTTGGTAATCGATCCCCTTCATGATCTGCCGCGCACCAGCTTCTTTGTCCGCTGTCACAAGAAGCTTTATGCCGCCTATGGCAAAACCCCAGAAAGGATTAAGGCTGAGAAGATGTTCGTCCTGTAATACGCAACTGATGCCCTCAGATTCAAGCTTGGACTTGCACAGGTGCGCGTCTAGAGAGTTGTAGAAAGAAGCTATCTGTTTCATTCTCTTCTTATCTTTCATATACAAACCTTGGCGGTCACATTTAATTGACCAACTCCTCGTCCTACGAAGCCCTGCGCATCCAGTTGTGAGTCCAGAGAGCCAAGTAGGAAACTATGTCCCCCACTCCCTCGGAATCCGGGGCGTTATCTGATCGCCACTAGGAAACCCACGTTGATGAAGCCGCTGGCGCCGATGTGCCCCAGCGAATCATCCAGTTTGCTGGCCGAATCGCCTGACACCGATACCCTCGAGTAGTCGTGGTAACTCCCCCTTATCCCCAGGTCAATGTAAAAGAAGGAGCGCGGCAAGACGGTGAGGCCCATACCCATACCACCGAAGATCCCTTTTACCCTAGCGTCTTTGACCTCTCCCTCAGCCACCGCGCCGTCAACGATGGTCAACAAGGCCACGCCAACCCGCACTGCATAGAACATTCCCACCCTGCGACTGGTGAGGGGATAGAGCCTGCCCTCGATGAAAAACTTGGAACGTTTCACCCGCCCCGGTATGCCGTGCCACACCGCGTCAAGCTCCTCGCCGCTGCCACCCAAGCCGACGCCAAAGTGTGGCTTCCATTCCATGTCCAGGCCACTCACCTCTCCGATCATCACACCTATCGCGCCACCCGCGGCGTGTCCGCCCTCCATGCGCGGCAGGATTATCATCTGCGTCATATCCGCCGAGAACAGCGCCTCGTCACCGCCGAATTCGCCCCGCCGGTTGATCGCGTACCCGTACCGGCCAACGGTGTAGAGCTTGCATTTCCACCTTCTTATGCCGGCATATTCAACCACCCAGTCCCTTGTCGCCGTATCCCCCGGGACAAGCGTCATGTAAACACTGTAGCTAGCGATGGCCTCCCACGGTTCATCGATAAGAACATAGAGCGCTGCCAATTCGAGCCATAGGCTCGGGTTTCCTCTCTCCGCTTCTATCAACAGGAGTACCTGGGCGATCCTTCTCAACCATTTACTCTTGTTCTGCCGTTTTTCTTCCGCTCGCTTGGTCGCCGCCTGCTGTTTCTCCTTCTCCTTCTTCTTCTCCTCTGCCGTCTTCTCCTCCGCTTCCTCCTGCTCCTCCTCCTGCACCCCCGGCAATACATCCTTCCAGGAATCGCTCTGCTTCTGTTCTTCGCTCAGCTTCACCTTCTTGCGGCTGAAGCCCTTGTCCTCGTCATCATCGGCCACGAGGGAAGCAGGCACAGCGACCAGCCAGGCCAGCATTAACACAATCGTCAGTCGCTTCATCTTCGTTCCTTGCCTAACAGGCTTTAGGGTTAAAGCCTAGCTGACTAGTCTACCCCATCCCCCTTGCACCAGCGGCCTGCGAACACGGTGCAGGGCACGCCCGTTTTTG
>CBDVCL010000392.1:0-2889 GCA_965372475.1 uncultured bacterium
GCGCTTCACCTCGCGCTCGTGCCTGGTGCCGAACATCCTCGCGAGTAGTTTCATTAACATAAGCTAGAATCCCTTCATGTCGCGTGTCCCGCATCGCGCGTCTCGCGTCAATTCGACGCGTGACACGAGACCCGTGACCCGTGACCTAGTAAATGGTATACGAAAGATAAAAGACCCCATCCCTGTCCTCGCTCAGGGCCAACCCCTCCATCAAGTATAATATCATACTCACCTTGCGCTTTACATTAAGCTTGAAGCGCAATCCCCACGCCGCGCCCTGCTTGGGCTTGATGCGCAGGTAGTCCTTGCGGCAGTAGACGTTCTCGCCGATGACCCCGATATCGTAGCTTCCCACCAGCTCGATGCGGTCGAAGTAAAGACCGAATATCTTCCCCACCGGCTCGGCATCCTTATAAGAGAGGCGCAGTTCTATCCTCTGGAAGGCCACATCCTCGCCGGTAAACTCGCCCACCCTGAATCCGCGCAGGCGGCCGAAACCGCCCAGCCGGTACCTTTCCAGGTAGGGGACCGCCTCACGCTCGGGGTTTATCTTCAGCTTGTAGGGGATAGCGCCGTACAACCCTTTCAGCACGACGGTCAGGTTCTTGCCGCCAGGGATCTTTTTCGCCGCCTGCTTCCCCCTTTTTCCCTTCTTCCCCTCGCCTCCCCTCTCCCCGCCGGCAAGGAACCTGAAGCCGAGGTATTTGTCCAGGCCTACCTCGGCCTTGTTATAGCGGTAATGCCCGCCCACCTTCTCGGTGGCCTGCTTGAAGCTCGACCAATAGCGCATACCCGCGCGCGGGTCGTGGCCGCCGGACCGTGAATCGTAGCCCAAGCGGACGGTGCCGCTGTTCAGGGTACTCTTGTCATAATCGATCGTCTCCTCGGTCAGGGGTACCATGAAGTGTTCCTCGCTGGCGAGCACCATGCCGAGGCTGAAATACCTCCCCAGCGAGCGGGTGTAACCCCCTTCGCCGCCGCGCTTGCGCGCGATAAAGCGGCTGTCGGCGAAGACGTCCTCGAAATCGATGCTGTCATAGACCGAGAGCCCGATCGCGTTCCTCCCGAAACGGTAAGAATAGCGTATGCGATAGTCGATGTCGCTGTTGACGAAGTTGTACTTGGAGGTGGCGGCCAGTGAGATGCCGCCGCGGTTGAGTACCTCCATGCTCATAAGGATACTGCCGTCGGGGAGGATAAAGGTGGTCTGCGGGTTGACCTCCAGCTCAGTCACCTTCACCTTGACGGGCAGCTTGGCCGCCGTTTGCTCCTTGAGCTCGTCCTTGACCGTCTTTGCCTGGGATGCCGCCGCTAGCGAGAGAACAAGCGCGAGCATTACAGGAAGTCGGAAGCCCGAAGTCGGAAGTCCGATCGGCATTGGTGATCGCGTCCTATCAACAGTAGTCTCTGGCATCCGGCTTCCCACCTCCGACTTCCCACTTCCTATTGCTTCCCCTTAACTCCCACGGCGCTCTTGAAAGCGGCCAATTGCTTTTCCGCAGCCAAGACTACCAGCTTGTCGCCGCCCTCGATACGGTCCTCGGGCCCCGGGCTGGAGAGCGACCAGCGCCCCTACTTCGCCCTTCGGGCTACGTAGGGCAGGCCAGCGACTAGCGACAACCCTAACAGTGCGCCGCATACCTACCACCCCAAGAGGATCCACACGAAGTAGAACACCAACAGCACCAGGCCCACGGGCACGCCCGTCCTCGCCCAGGCCCGGCTGCCGATACCCAGCTTGTTAGAGGCGATGATGTTGGGGATGTTGCCGGGTATGAGCATCCCTCCCGCGACCAGCAAGGACAGGAGGATCGACCTTATCTTGGTGATATCCAGCTTGGGGCCGATCTCCGCGGCCGCGAGAGTGGCGTTGTCCAAGATGGCGGAGATCATGTTGATGAAATACAGGTAATGGTGATGCAAATGGATTATGTAGGTGTTGATTATCACCTCGTATCCCGCGCCAAGAAAGAACAGCCCGATCATGAAGAGATAGACCTTTATAGCGCGAATGGTGATGCGCCGCATGTCTTCCCGCGGACCCATGTCACTCAGCGTCTGGGTGCGCACCTTGCGGCCATGCAGGAAACCCGCCCACATGGAAAGGGCAAAAACGCCGACCAGCACGGGCCAGCCAATGAGCCCGATCATGAAGAAGAAACCCGCGTTGAGCGGTGGTCCCGACAGGTTGCCGACCGCTATCGCCGAGAGCGGCTCCCCTATCGGCGTCAGGCACGCTCCCAAGCCGATCGAGAAGCAGGCGATGACCGTGAAGTCCGTCTCGGTGCGGCGGTCCAGCTTGAGGGTGGCTACCACTTCGACCAGGATCAGCGCGGCGACGATGGCGGTGATCACACTGCTGATCAGTCCCAGCACCATCGTGAGCAGGAAGAAGAAGGTGCGCCCGCTACGACGTGTCAATATGAACTCCACCCCTTTGCCGATGTAGACCTTGCACCTGGCAAAGAGGAAACCGGCGGCCAGCACGGTCACGGCAATTCCCAGGGAGTGCCATCCCGTGGCCTTGAGCACGAGAGCCATGCTCCACTTGGCGGTCATCGTCACCGCCAGGCCTCCCATCAGGAAAAGGAATATCTCCAGGTTCCTTTCCACGCGACGGATGAGGAAAGGCAACAGGAGAATAAGTAACAATATTATCAAAAGCGCAGGTATTTCCATAGAAGGGCGATTCTAGCGCGATTTCGGGGAGAAGTCAATTTCATTCGGGGATCGGGGATGTGGTTCGGGACTCGGGTATCGGGTATCGGGGGTCGCAGGCAAGAAAGCGAATGCTCCTGCCTTTATGGTTGCAATTCCCGACAACCGACACCCGATCCCCGACTTCCTCAATGCATCTCAATATGCGCAGGTTCCTGGAAGGCAAGAAGA
>CBDVCL010000393.1:0-2870 GCA_965372475.1 uncultured bacterium
ACTCTGGACTCTGGACTTGTGACTCACATCCCGCATGATAGAACTCAGCATCCAATACCTCGGTGACGGCGCCGCCTCGGCGGCGATAGAGGCGAAAGAGGCGCGTGCCCGCCTGCGCCACGCCTGCGAGCTCCTTGATCTCGACTCTATTATCATCGGCTGGAACCTGCCCCGTCCACTGGTCGAGGCCTGCCGCGAGGAAGCGGCGCGAGCCAAGGCCCGGCTTTACCTCTGGCATCCCCTCTTTTGCTCAGATGGGAGTTTCCAGCTAGACCCCTCCTGGCAAACGGTGAGCCCCGGCGGCAAGGCGGTCGCCGCTTTTGAGGGCATCGCTGAGTTTGGCTTCGCCTGCACAAATAACCCCCACGCCGCCGCGGCCCTGCTTGAGCACCTGGAGAAAGCGCTGGCGCGGGGTGATTACGACGGCGTCTTCCTCGACCGCATGCGCCTTCCCTCTCCCATGCCGGGCCTGGCGGGAAACCTGGCCTGCTTCTGCGAACACTGCCAGGAGGCGGCGCGTGAAAAGGGATTAGACCTGGCGGCGGCAAGAGACGAGGTACAGCGCCTGCTCGCCAGCGTTGACGGCACACGCCTCCTGACGCGCGCGCTCTTCCTCCCCGCCGCTGAATCCGAACTCCTCGCCTCCTTCTTCTCCTTCCGCCGCGCATCGGTCTCGGATTTCGTGAGCAAGGCCGTGGCGCTGGCGCGCCAGCGGGAACTCTCCGTGGGCTTGGACTGTTTCTCCCCAGCGCTCGCGAACTCCGTGGGACAAGACATCGCTGCTCTCGCCCCCCACGCCGACTGGGTAAAGATAATGTGCTACGGCCACACGCTCGGCCCCGCGGGCATCCCCTTTGAGTTGCTCGACCTAGCGAACTTCCTCGTCGACAAGCAGGGACTAGAGGAAGCAGACGCCCTGCCGCTTCTCGCCGCGGCAAGCGGCCTGCCCCTGCCCACAACGCGCCGGGAACTGGCAGACGAGGGGTTGGCGGCTGAAGCGATGACTGTCGAGGTAGGCCGCGCGCGGCGCGACGTCACCAACACGCTCTACGCGGGGTTGGAACTGGTAAGGAATGAAGCGGTAAAGACGAACGAAGAGAAACTGGTTGCTGATATCAAGGCAATGAAAGCGGCAGGCGCGGACGGGTTGTCCCTCTCATGGGACCTGTGGCATATGCCTGATGAGTGGCTGGACCTTGTCGCCCGGAACATCTGAACCTATACACTAACCGGGCGCTAGTCCAAAGTACAGAGTCCAAAGTACAGAGTCAGTGTAATCTTCGTCCTTCCTCACCTGAGGCCACGTAGGCCGAGCTCCCGCACCGGACACTGGGCTCTGGACCCTGGACTCAGCACTAGAATTTCGTCGTGCTGGTGAAGTTGAAGTCCCTGACTTTGAGAGCCGGCACGAGCATGCCCATCCATTCGCCCGTGCGTTGCGCCTCGCCTACCATCTCCACGCGATTGAGCATATCCACCAGGTTCTCGTTGAAGCGCATTTGCCTCACGGGCTTGCTTACTTTACCGTTCTCCACGAGGAAGAGGCCGTCCCGCGTCATGCCCGTCACGGACGGCACCATCGGGTCGACGAAGCGAATATACCAGAAGCGCGTCACGAGGATTCCCTTCTTCGTGGAGGCGATCATCTCCTCAAGTCGCGTATCCGCGCCCTCCATGATGATATTCGCGGGCCAGCCCGTGGTCTGTTTCTTCTTCCGCTTCGCCCAGTAGCGGGAGTATTTCAAGTTCTCTACCACGCCCTTTCTGATCCAGTAGAGCGGGCGGTTCGCCAAGCCGTCCCACTGGAAGGGGCTTCCCGGGCAGCGCGCCTCAGCGGCATCGCTGCGCACGGTCACGTTCGCGCCGCATACCTTCCTACCGAGCTTGCCGCGCAGAAAGGTACGCCCCTCGTCCGTGGCCTTGGCGTCAAAGCCGCCCCAGAACAAGAAGGCCAACATCTCTGCCACCGCCGCGGGACGCATGATCACGGTGTACTTCCCCGCCGCGGCGTTGCTTGGCTTCTGTGCTTCTGCCGCGATCTGCGCCGCTTCCGCCACGACCTGCTTCACGCTGATATCGTCGCTGCTACTGGCTACCTGCTGTGCCCAGCCCGTGCCCTCTCGTCCCAGCACCGTCATGTGCGCGTCGGCGCTAGTGGATTCGTGGTAGGCGCGCAAGCCAGCTGAATTGCCCACTGCAAGGAAGCCGCCGCCCGTACCGTAGGCGCCTGAGAGGCGCATCTTCTTTCCTGCCACCTCCCTTGCCGCGACGGCAAGATGCCTCGCCTTGGCAAGCGGCGTATAATCAACCGTCGCCTTGTAGTGCCCCTTTACCTTCAGGTACTTTTTCGCCTCCGCCGCGCCAATAGGCGGCATGTACTCTGGGTCAGGGGGCGAGACCCGGGCGATCGCTTGCGCCCTTTCCACCACCGCCTTTATCGAGCTATCGCTGGCATCGCTGGTCGTAGCCGCGCCCTGGCTCTTGCCGTAGGCACATCCCACCCCCAGGTGCAGCCAGTCCCCCTGCACGTTCTGGGTGATGATGTTATCAGCAAGGCGCGTCGTATTCCCCTCGCCGCCGCTCAGCGACACTGTCACGGCATCGGCCCTGGCATAAGCCAGCACCTTGTCGATTATCTTGTAGGCCTTGGCTTTGGTCATCTCAGTAGCACCCAATTCTCTGAGCAATAGAACAATAGAGCCCCGTCTCCATATATCTCCGGATGGAGACGGGATGACCCTTGCACATCTATCATATTTGATGGAGCAAGGGCCTCAATAGACCGCCCCTCGCGTCTGCCCCCATGTCTTCCGACAGGAAGACATGGGGGCGCGGGGGCTCTGCGCCTTGCCGCTTCTAAGAAGCCCCTG
>CBDVCL010000394.1:0-2866 GCA_965372475.1 uncultured bacterium
CTCTATTCATAGCAGGGGTGAGCATGGCCAAAACAAAAGGCGCTCTATATAAGCGCCTTTCCTATTGCTCGCCAACTTAACCAATTTACTGGCTGACCAAGAATGTTGATTCTCGGCAGCCATCCCCATCTATGCGTCACGGGGTTGACCCGTTCCCATCACTTCATTCCTTGCGTCGCAATTCCTTATCCTCGATGAGCTTGCTGAGGATGCTCGCGTAACCTTCCCCAATATCCATGAACTCCAGGCCGACAGCGTACTTGTGCTTGCTTTCCGGGTCGAGCTCCTGCGCCGAGCGGATCCACCTGACTACGGCCGTGGCCTCTATCGTCCGATCCTCGACGCTGATCGTCAGCTTCAGCCTGTCGCCCGCCATGACCATCTTCTCAAAATACACCCGCACGCCGCCTATGCTGATGTCACCGGCGCTGTCGCCCGCCATCTTCTCTCGGCCGATGAACTCGCAGACGATACCCAGGATAGCCGGTACCCGTCCGTGCTTGCGCCTTTCGCCCCCCCGCGTATCCTCGCCCACTTGTCCCCTCCCCCTGTCTCTTCTTGGCTGTATCGCTCACAGTCAGGCGTGCCCCAGCACCAGCTCTCTTCTTCCCCGCTTGCCCTTGCGCAGGAAAAGAGGGCGCTTGTGCAGGCGCCAGACGGCGCGACCATCGATCTTGCGGCACTGGCCGAGCTTGCTCTCGTCCCGCGCCTGGTGGTATTTCAGCCAGAGGTTGCCCACGCCGCAACGGATGATCTCCATCTTGCCCTCGTCACAACTCATCACGTAGCGCACGCGCTTGGCGATGCCGGAGAGATCGCGCTTAGCCGCTTCTACGATCTCGTATCCCTCCCTAAAGGGCACGAGGTACTTCTCGTTCTTGTCTATGGCCCGGCACTGCAGGACGTAATATGGCTGGATCTCCGCCAGCTCCAGTTTCTTGAACATCTGGGCAAGCGTCTTGGACGAAGCGTTGATCCCTTTCATCAGCGGCGTCTGGGCGAGGTAGGTGAAACGCTTGTACTTTCTCGTGATCTCCTGTAGTGCGGGCGTCACATCCTGCGGCTTGATCACGTGCAGGACGATGTATATTGACTTGCTCGGCGCCACCGTATCAAAGACCCCCATCATCTGGTAAAAGGAAAGAGGCCTATGGATCATCGCCCTGGTGCCAAAACGGATGGAAGTGATGTGCGACATCTTGTTAAGTTCCGTTATCATATCCCTGAGATAAGCCCTATCCGCCAGGAAAGAATCGCCACCCGTGAAGAGCACTGAGCGTACCTCCTTGTGGCTACGGGCGTACTTTATCACATCATCTGCCTTGGCAATCTTGTCGTCCACCAACTGCTTTCCTCCCCGGAAGAGCCGCTTGCGGAAACACCAGGGGCAGACCTTTATGCACTTGACCGAGCATATCACCACCATCGTCGGCTGATATTTATGCTGTATGCCCGGCGCCTTGTAGTTTAGCTTCTCACTGGAGACATCGAAATACGTCCGGACGACTTCCTTATGCAAAACAGTTATCCTTTCTCCCGGCCCCGGTGCCGATGCTATGCTTCATTATGTCCTATCGCCCCGTCCCTGTCAACGTATTTGCTTCCCTGCCTTTCTCAGGCCCGGCGCAAACGAAAAAAGCCGCGCTTAGACCGCGGCTTTTCCTGCACCTTTCATCACGGTGGAGAATACCACACGTCGCTCTGGCAATTGGCCATGTCCCAGCCGTTTATCACCCAGAGCCTGTTGTTGTAGACTACG
Organism: uncultured bacterium; assembly: GCA_965372475.1. GTDB lineage: Bacteria > Oederibacteriota > JAUXIB01 > JAUXIB01 > JAUXIB01 > CBDVCL01. The sequence goes on from CBDVCL010000394.1 coordinate 1,760, forward strand.
CCGCGATGGTAGTAGCGAATGCTGAAATCCGCCGCGGCCGTCGCCTCGGTCCAGTTCGCCCCGTCGGCGGAATACCAGACATCGTTCAGCGGCCCCGCCGCGCCGCGGCCGCCGATCACCCAGAGCCAGGAATTCTGCGACAGGCACAGGTGGCCATACCTGGCGGGGAATGCCGCGGCCGCAGTGACCTCGCTCCAGTTCACCCCGTCCGCTGAGCTCCAAACGTCGTTGGTAACGTCAGGGAAGCCATCGTAGCCGCCTATCACCCACATCTGACCGTTGTGGGCCACGCCGCCGGGCGTGGTCCTAGCGGTCCAGGCAGCCGCCGCCGTCTCCTCGGTCCAGTTCGCCCCGTCGATACTCGACCAGACGTCGTTCTTGAAAAGCGCGCCGTCCCAACCCCCGATCACCCACATCTTGCCCGCGTGCACGACGCTTACGTGGTCGTACCTGGGCGCCCACCCCCCGCTGGCGGTGGCCTCGCTCCAGTTGACGCCGTCCGCCGAGTACCAAGCGTCATTGAGATAAAAGGCATTGTCGTCCCCGCCCAGCACCCACATGTTGCCGCCGAACACCACGCTGGCGTGGGCGTGCCGCACGGGGAAAGCCGCGGCGGCGGTAGCCTCGCTCCAATTAACGCCATCGTTAGAGAACCAGACGTCATTCATGTCCGTGCCGATCACGTCCCAGCCCGCAATGACCCACATCTGGCCGTTGTGCACCAGGCATCTATGTGAGTCGCGCGCCGTATAGCCTGTGGCGGCCGTAGCTTCCACCCAATTCAGACCGGGGAATTGCGTCGCGGTGTATGTGACGGTAAATGTAAAGGTCTCGGTATAGGTATGGGTGATGGTGGGGGACTCGCTCGGCGTAGGCGTGAAGGTGTCCGTGGCAACGCTTGTCGGCGTCCAGGCGAGCTTGTTTGACGGGTCAAGCGGGTTAAGGTGCTCACGTTTGCCGCAGGAAATAACGATAACCCCCAGGGCGAACAGGACCAGGCTGGATAACAGTAGTTTCTTCAAGTTCGAGATATTATGCCACAGATTCCGCGCTTTGTCAAGATGGCAAGTTGAGAAGCAGGCTAACCAGGACGGCATCTGCCGCCCC
>CBDVCL010000395.1:0-2858 GCA_965372475.1 uncultured bacterium
ACCATAGGACCCCGTCCCCGGCTCTCCCCACGCGCGCAGGAACTTCCCTTCCGGACTGTAAACGTTTATCCGAGCCAGCTGGTGCGCCACCAGGAACACCTCCTCCGCGGAAGCGGCGAGCCCGCGCGGTGCGTTGAACTTCCCCTTGCCGCTGCCTTCCTCACCCCAGCTTTTCACCAGGTGAAACTGCACCTCGCGCGCGGTGCCCAGCGCCGCGTAGCGAAAGACAAAATACCCCGCCGCGCATACCAGCACCAGGAATACCGCGACCAGCACCACCTTCTCCGCCAGCCGCAGCCCTCCCTTGCTAGGTCCCCTCTTCTTGCGCCCCGGCGGCCGCACGCGCTTCGAACGTTTCCTCGTCTTCGCCAGGTGTCCCCGCGCCGGGATGATCCCTTTTCCTTCCGCCATTTTCGTTCTCCTTTTGTTCGCCGATTAAGTAGAGCGCCGATGGCGCTACAACACGACTACTAGGCTCCCCGCGGATTACGCCGATAATTCATCGGCGGCACCGCATGCCCGCGGCATCGTTCCCATTCATAAGGCACCTGCGCATTCAATTACAACGGCTCGAATTTCCCGATCTTATGGCTGCACAGGTAGATATAACCGTCCCAGCCCCCGGCGATGCCCCCGGGCGCGATGATCTCGTAACGGCCGCTCGCTTCCTTCTCGCAGGAGCCGATCAGCTTGCCCTTGGTACTGAATACCCAGACCTTGCTCCCCAGGTGGTCATTGACGTAAAGCCGGCCCTTGCCGTCGGCGGCAATACTCTCCACCGTATTTGCCTTCCAGTAATCTTTCCAACTGTCCTTGAACTTGCCGCTCGCCGAATACTTGTTTATTCTCTTCACCCCGGTATTGAGTGCGTAAATATAGCCGCCGTCATATGTAAGCTGAGTAGGGTTGGTCAGGTTTTCATCGCCGCCCGCCTCGCCGAAAACATTCAGGAGCTTCCCCTCATCGCTGATGGCGATTATCTTGCTCTTGTAACCATCGGCTATGTAGATCTTGCTCTTGCCGTCAGTGGTCACTCCGGCCATGTTAGTGAATCCCTCTACCTTTATCTTGTCCACCTTGCCCGTCTTCTTCTCAATGCGGTAAAAGAAATCCACGTTCGGAAAGGTGACCACGATATACTTCTTGGTCAGGGCGATACCATAGGGCAGGGTGTTCCTGAAATCCAGCTCCCATTCCTGCACCGTTATGCCGTTCACCTTCTTCTCTACGCCGTTCTGCGCATTCAAAACATAAAGGTCACCGTTCTCATCGGCGATCATGCCCCGATATCCCTTGGCGTATTCATAGCTCGCCACGCACACCAGGTGGATATTCTCCTGCACCTTCTTCTTCGCCACGAAAAACACCTCGATGCCCAGAAAGAACAAAGCGGCGCCTACGATCAGCATCATCCGTCTCTTCTTGTCACCGAGCACCTTGTTTACGATGCCCGCCACCTTTTTGCTCTTGGCCATCTTCGCCTCCTCCTTATCTTAGTCAAACAGGACAATGTTCTCAACGATCCAGTTGTTCAACCGCGCGATGCCTTTCTCGGCGCTGATGCGCGGATGCCAGCCAAGGTCTTCCCCCGCCTTACGGATATCACTTACGTAGATCTTCTGGTCGCCGGCCCGCCAATCGCCCCGCCGTGCATCGACCTTCCTGCCGCTCCACTCCTCGTAGAAGTCGATCACCTGCCTTATAGCGATAGCGTTGCGCGGCCCACCGCCTATGTTGTAGACCTTCCCGGCACAGCGTCCGATCTTCTTGAAAGCCAGCCGATACGCCTCCACCAGGTCATCAATGAAGAGGATATCGCGCACCTGCAAACCGTCACCGAAGATGGTCACGCGGCGGCCGCTGTTCAAAGCGATCAGGAACCAGGCGACCCAACCCTGGTCCTCCAGGCCGAACTGGCGGTAGCCGTAGATGCACGACTGCCGCATCACCACCGTGCGCAGGCCGTAGATGCGGTGGTAATCGCGCACGTACTGGTCAGCCGCCCCCTTGGAGCATCCATAAGGAGAATGGAAATCCAGCGGCCAGTCCTCTGGCACCCCTTGCCGCAGCTTAGAAAAACGATACCCCTTCTTCCCCTTTACCACGCTGGCCTCCTCCATGCCGCCATAGACCTTGTTGGTCGACGCAAAGATAAAGACAGCGCGCGGAGAACAGAGGCGCGCCGCCTCGAGCACGTTAAAAGTGCCCAGCGCGTTTATCTCAAAGTCCGTCCTCGGATCCCGCACGGAGGTGGTCACCGCCACCTGCCCCGCGAAGTGCAAGACCAGTTGGAAAGGCCCGTGCTTACGAAAGAAGGACAACAAGCGCGGCATCTCCCTGATGTCACCGCGGCGGAACGTGACACGGCCGCGACTCTTCAGCCAGCGCAGGTTCTTCTCTGTGCCAGGGCGCGAAAGGTTATCATAGACATAGACGCTGTCGCCGGAATCAAGATACGATGCCGCCGTGTTTACGCCGATGAAACCGGCTCCTCCGGTTATTAGTACCTTCATTTCTCTCCTTGTGCATCGTGCAGCGCATTTCGTATGCCCGAGCAACGGACGATATGCCAAATGCGACGCACGCGCCACGAACCAAGCTTACCTTACCCTCTCATAATCGTGCTTCATCCGCTTAAACATCGAATACCGCACCAACTTGCTTCTCTGCAGCAGGTAACGCGCCAGGGTAAAGAAGATGCTCAGGCCATACTTGGCGCTGCGCCAGAAATTTATCGATGACGCCTCCGGGAAGTACCGCGTCTCCACGGCTGCTTCGCTGATACGGTAGCGGAAATAGACTATCTGTGCCACGATGTCCTGGTCGAAGACGAAATCATCTGAATTCAGTTGATAGGG
>CBDVCL010000396.1:0-2850 GCA_965372475.1 uncultured bacterium
TTTGTCGTTTGTCGTTAGTCTGGTCGACGAACGACTACCGACCAACGACTAACGACGAATAATGATGCGCAAGAAACTGGGCCTGGTACTGGGCAGCGGCGTCGGCCACGCCATCGCGGACGTCGGCGTGATAAAGGCCCTGCAGGAGGCGGATGTACCAGTGGACCTTGTCGTCGGCACGTCGGGGGGCAGTATCGTAGGCGCGCTGTATGCTGCCGGCTATGATTACCGCCAGATGGAGGAAGTGGCGCGCGGCTTGCGTTGGCATAGGTTTTTTCGGTTTGCTAAGCCGGACCGGGGCCTGCTCAGTTCCAAGAGGTTCGAGGAATACCTGGACAAACATCTCAGGGGCCTCAGGTTTAGCGATCTCAGACGACCCTTGTACGTGGTCGCCAGCGACCTTGTCTCGGGCGATGAGGTGGTATTGAACTCGCCCAAGATGAGCGTGGCCCGTGCCGTCGTGGCTAGTTGTGCCATGCCGATATTGTTCCAGCCGGTTGAGCACGAGGGCATGGTGCTGGTTGACGGGGCGGTGCGTAACAAGCTGGCGGTGGACGTGGCGCGGAAGAAGGGCGCGGAGACGGTGCTGGCGGTGACGCCCAAGCGTTCGCGCGTGGTCCCTGCGGCGGAGTTGCAGAATGTCTTTCAACTGGCAACGAGGTTGATCGGCCTGATAGGCATGGAACGGACCAGGCGCGCCGAGCGTCTGGCAGACGTGCTGGTGGAGCTGGACACGGAAGGCGTAAGCCCCTGGGACTTGAAGGCAGCGGTGGGCCTTATCGAGAGCGCGGAGCGGAAGATGCTCAAGAAACTGCCGCTGTTGCTGCGGAAGTTGAAGATGCGCTGGTGGACACGCGCGTGGAGAAAGCTCTTTTCGTGGGCACGGTAATTTCCCGTTGGATAAAGGGCAGAAAGAGGGGGGGGTCGTGAAAAAGGCACTAGTGGTGTTAAGCGTGTTCTTTCTGGGTTTGTCCTCGTGCGGTTACGAGGTGCAGGATTATCTGCCGAGCAGTATCTACGCTGTTTATGTGCCGCTCTTTGAGAACAAGACTGACCGTTATGGCATGGAGGAGAAGCTTACCGACCAGGTGATCAAGAAGTTCCTTGTGGACGGTACGCTCAAGGTCGAGAAGAAGAGCGCGGCGCAGGCCGTGCTCGAGGGCAAGATCCTCCGTTACTTGCTGATCCCGCTGGTCTACGATGTGAACAACCTGGTAGAAGAATACAAGATGGTACTGGTGCTTAACCTGCGCATGGTGGACCTGGATACGCGGCAGGTGATCTGGGAGGAGGAGAAGGCTAGCGCCGTCGAGCTATTCTACACCGACTACAGCAGTGAAGCGGTGGCGCGGGGCAGTGCCGAGACGGAGGAAGAAGTCCGGGAGAGGCTGGTGCAGAAGACGGCGGAGAAGGTGGTGGAGAGAGTCGTGCGCGGTTGGTGGGTGGAGGAGCAATTCTAGTTCGTATCTAGTATCTCGAATCTCGTCGCGAACGAGATACCAGATGCCAGATACGAGATACCAAAACGAGGTCCTGGTTATGCGTCATATGTTACTCGTGGCAGTTTTCGTCGTCTCTTGCGCGAGCGTTAGTGCCGGGCTTGTGTGGTCGGACGGCACGGCGGCAGCAGATGGGGAGAAGAGCACGGCATACGATGTATTTCGCGGCACGTCCGCGGCCGTGGCGAAAGAGACGGAAGCTGACGGGGAGAAAGCGGCCCCGGGATCCCGCGAGGGCGCTTTCAGTTTCACCGCCTCGGTGCTCACGACTTGCACCGGCTTGGTAAGCAACTATCCTCGCAACGCTGTCAACTACTTCTACCCGGAGAAACACTCGGACATCTACTACTTCGCCTACATACTCATCTTTCCGCCGCACAGCGGCAGTCACCTGGTGTTGAATGAATGGTATGATGCCGACGGCAAGCTGATCTGTTCGCGGCAGCTACAGGCGGAGATAACGCTTGAGGATAACTACATCTCGTTGGCAGGGAACAGTTATCTCTACTATCTTTTCATCAATAGCATAGGCATGAAAGAGATAAGAGGGGAGCACGGCCAAACGGCGTTGCCGGGCACGGAGGGCTTATATCACATCAGGCTGCTCATCGACGGGCAACTGGTGGGTACGACGTTCTTTCGCGTGATCAAGGGGGGCGGCGGCCACCCCATGGAGAAGCTGGAAGAACTGCGGCACTTCCTGAAGCGACGGCAGGGAAAGGAGGGACAAACGGAGTGAGCGCGACGCCAAGAAAAAAGAATGCGAATGACTACGCCTGGTTCATGCAGGCCGTAAGGTCAGGCGACTTGGCTCGCTTCTATCTCCTGTGTGGGAATGATTTCTCCCTGCGGGAGGAATGCATCATGGAATTGCGCGCCGTACTTGGTGAGGAATACTCTTATAGCAGTTTCCAGGGCGGGGAAGAAGAGAACGGATTGGGCCGCATGGTGGAGGAAGCGAGGACGCCTGATTTCTTCAAGTCGAAAAAACTGCTCTACCTGCGCGGCGCCGAGGCGGCGCAGGAATGGGAGTATAAGGCGCTCGTGAATTACCTGGACGAAGCGGACGATGATTGCGTTATCTGTGCCGGTCTTGCCGGGGCGGCAAGAGCGCGTCGCGAGAAAGCACAAGACGAGGCCAAGGCGGATTTCAAGGCCGCGAGCAAGCTGAAGCGTTTGGCGGGGGCGAAAGGGGTCCTGGTCGAGCTCAAACCGCCGCGTGAACGAGCGCTATCCTTTCTGCTGACCAAGATGGCCGGGCGCCAGGGCATGAGATTCAGCGATGAGGCGACCCATTATCTCGTATCAAGCTGCGGCGAGGAACCGCGTCATCTCAGGGACGAGGTGGACA
>CBDVCL010000397.1:0-2833 GCA_965372475.1 uncultured bacterium
ACGGGGGGAACTGTCAGCCGTCCCGTATCCCGTATACCGTCTACCGTCTACCTGCTTTCAGTACCTGTCTCAAAAACCGCCCCGTATACGACGCCTTGACCCGGCTTACCTGCTCCGGCGTACCGCGGGCTACCACTTCCCCGCCGATGTCCCCCCCCTCGGGCCCGAGGTCTATCACGTAATCGGCAAAGCCGATCACGTCCAGGTTATGCTCGATGACGATGACGGTATTACCCGCCTCGGCGAGACGATCAAGCACCGTCAACAACTGACGCACGTCGTGGAAATGCAGGCCCGTGGTCGGCTCGTCCAGGATGTAGATGCTGTCTCCACTGGTGAGGCGGGAGAGCTCGGTGGACAGCTTCACCCTCTGGGCCTCGCCGCCCGAGAGCGTGGTCGCGGGCTGCCCAAGCCTGATGTAGCCCAATCCCACCTCCACCACCGTGGCGAGGATGCGCTCCAGCCCGGGCACGTTCTTGAAGAAGTGGTGGGCTTCTTCGGCAGTCATCTCCAATACCGCGAAGATGTTGACGCCCTTGTAGGTCACCTCCAGGGTCTCGGGGTTGTACCGTTTTCCCTTGCACACCTCGCAGGGGACATAGATGTCGGGCAGGAAATGCATCTCCACCTTGATGATGCCGTCGCCGCGGCAGGCCTCACAGCGTCCGCCCTTGACGTTGAAGCTGAAACGTCCAGGCCGATAGCCGCGGCGCCGCGACATCTCCGTCTGGGAGAACAGCTCGCGGATGTAGTCGAACGCACCCGTGTAAGTGCCCGGGTTGGAGCGCGGCGTGCGCCCGATAGGGGCCTGGTCGATGTCCACCACCTTCTTGATGCCCTCCAGGCCCGACAGTTCCCGGTAACCGACGGGCTTGAGACGGCCGCGGAAAAGATGGTGCCGCAGGGCGGGAAAAAGCGTCTCCACCACCAGGCTGCTCTTGCCCGAACCAGACACGCCGCTGATACAGCAGAAGACCGAACGGGGCAGTTCCACGTCGATGTCCTTTAAGTTATTGGTAGTTGCCCCGCTAAGGCGAATGAAGGCGTCCGCTCGGCGGCGGCGACGCGGCGGCTCGATGCGCTTGCGCCCGGCGAGGTAATCCCCCGTCAGCGAGCGGCGGCAGGCCTTCACCCTCGCCGGCGGCCCCGCCACCACCAGTTCTCCTCCTTTACGCCCGGCGCCGGGGCCAAGGTCTATGACATGGTCAGCGTGCAGGATGGCCTCGCGGTCGTGCTCGACCACCAGCACTGTGTTCCCCAGGTCGCGCAGGCCGCACAGCAGGTTGAGCAGGCGCTTGTTGTCGCGCTGGTGCAGACCCACGCTGGGCTCGTCCAGTATATAGAGTATCCCCACCAGGCGCGAGCCGATCTGGGTGGCCAGGTTGACGCGCTGGGCCTCCCCACCGGATAGGGTGGCGGTGGGCCTGCTGAGCGAGAGATACCCCAAGCCAAGGTCGCCGATGAAACCGAGGCGCTTGTTGATCTCCTTTACCAGCCGCCCGGCTATCATCGCCTGCTTCCCCCTGAGGCGGCGGCAAGAAAGCCAGCCGCGCAATTCATCCACCGAGAGGCGGCAAAGCTCGTGGATGTTCTTTCCCTGGAAAAGCACGGCGCGGCTCTCCGGCCGCAAGCGCGTGCCCTCGCAGGCGGGGCAGGCCTGTTCGCGCATCAGTTGCGAGATCTTGAGCCGGATGTAGTCGGAGTCCGTCTCGCGGTAACGGCGCTCAAGGTTGGGGATGATGCCCTCGAAGGCGCGGCGGTAGCTGTAGTCCGTACCGTGGCTGCGGAAGCTGAAATCCACCTCCTTGCTGCCGCTGCCGTGGAGGATCAGCTTTCTGTGCTCCGCCGTCAGGCGGCGAAACGGCACCTCCATACTGAAATCAAACCTGTCCGCCAATTGCCTTATCATCTGGGCGTAGAGCCGCGCCGTGGACCAGTTGTAACTCTGGATGGCCCCGCCGGCCAGCGAACGGTCTTCGTCCACCACCAGTTCCGGGTCAACGGCCATCGCCTTCCCCAGCCCCATGCAATCCTTGCAGGCGCCGTAGGGACTGTTGAAAGAGAAGAGGCGCGGCGACAGCTCGCCCATGCCGGAGCCGCAGGCCGGGCAGGAGAGCTTCTCACTGAAAAGGTATTCCTCGCCCTCTACCTCCGCCGCCAGCACCCCCTCACCCATGGCCAGGGCCTGCTCGACGGAATCGGCAAGCCTTTGCCGCGAACCGGACTTGATACGCAAGCGGTCCACGATCAGCTTGACGTCGTGACGACGGGTCTTCTCCAGCTTCATACCGGGCACCAGTTCGCTCAGCTTGCCGTCGATCTCCGCCCGCAGGTAACCTACCTTGCGGGCCTTTTCCAGTATCTCCTGGTGCTCCCCTTTCTGCCCGGATACCAGGGGAGCAGCTATCCCCACCATGCGTTCCGCGCCGAGCTCGCTTACCCTGTTGACTATCTCCGCGGCGCTCTGGGGCACGATGCGCCGTCCGCAGTGATGGCAATGGGGCATTGCGGCCCTGGCGAACAGCACCCGCAGGTAATCGTATATCTCGGTGACCGTGCCCACGGTGGAACGCGGGTTCCTGCTGCCCGACTTCTGCTCGATGGCGATGGCCGGGGATAGGCCCTCTATGTAGTCCACGTCGGCCTTCTCCACGTTGCCCAGGAACTGCCGCGCGTAAGCCGAGAGCGACTCGATATAGCGGCGCCGCCCCTCGGCATAGAGGATGTCAAAAGCCAGCGACGACTTGCCTGAACCGGAGATGCCCGTGACCACGACCATCTTGTCGCGGGGTATCTTGACGTCGATGTTCTTCAGGTTGTGTTCTCTGGCGCC
>CBDVCL010000398.1:0-2832 GCA_965372475.1 uncultured bacterium
TTCATATATGCGGAGTATTTCAAGGACTAGGTAAGTGGGAAGTGGGAAACGGGAAGCGGGAAGTGGGAAAAGAAAAAATGACCCGTGGGGGTTTACAAATCAGAATCGCGGTTCTATAATTACTAAATAGCATACAGTGAGCCGAACATACGCAGTAGGCTCCGCGTCCGATAATCAGCCTCGCTTCTCGAACGAGCGAAGTAGAGAAAGCAAAGGGGGCATTGTGGAAATCACCCAGATCGTACCCGGCTGTTGCCACCTCGAAACCGAGGACAAGGCCGCCCTTTTCGCCTCACCTCCCGAGATATTTAAGTTCATTCTGCGCGCCAAGAAGAAGGTGCCGCAGACAGGCATCCTGCCCGACATATCTTATATCAACGGCGTTTCCCAGATAGCCCTTGAGTTCCTCGGCTACTGGTTCCTCTTTGTTGAACAGGGCTACGCCAAGAAACGGCGCTTCCGCATAATCGGCACGCCCGAGATGTGCGCGCGCGTCAAGGAGACACTGCGCATCACTCTGCTCGGTCCCAGCCGCGAAGAGATGAAGAGGTGGAAACTCTCCAAGACGAGGATAGAAATGCTCGCGGCGATGATGGACCACATGGCCCTGAAACGCGACGACAAGATCCTGCAGGTGGACGAGCTGTTCGAGTTCCTGCCCTTCCCCGAGGACGGCGTAGCAGGCGTGCCGCTCTTTGCCGGATCCGAGGCGCTCGTCTGGCGCCTGGGCGACAACCGTTTCAAGATACTCGCGGACGGCAAGCAGGAGAAGATAGACCTCAACTTCTCAGGCGAGCAATTGCCGCTCCTGGCAAAGCCCTCCGATGAGCTGGAACTGCCCCAGATACTGCGCGCGAAATTCCTCGGGAGTTATTCCGGCTTTGATCCCTCGGGCCCGACCACCGGCATGGTGATGTGGGTCAATTACAACGTCTTCCTCGTGGACGGCCCCGTAGGCACCTCGGCTTACCTGCAACGCCTCGGCATCCCCAAGTCCGATATCAACGGCGTTATCCTCACCCACGTACATGACGACCACTGCACGCTCGTGGACATGATCCTCTCCGAGCAGACGGTGAACATAATCTCCACGCGCGAGATCTACGAGAGCATGCTGATCAAGCTGTCGAATATCCTCGGCGAACCCCTGGACCAGGTGCGCAATTACGTCGCCTTCACCGAAGTGATCCCCGGCAAGACCTACCGCATGTACGGCGCGCAATGGGAATTCTTCTACACCGTGCACAGCATCCCCACGATTGGCTTCCGTGTCAGCGTCACGGGGTCCGACGGCAAGGATATGCATCTGCTCCATTCCAGCGACACCACCAACTTTGAGGGCCTCAACCATATGAAGAAGGCCGGCGCGATCACCGCCGAGCACCACTCGCGCATGATCAACCTGGTGCGCGGAGACGAATCACTGGTGATGATAGACGGAGGCGGCCCGCCCATACACGGCGTGCCCTCCGACTATGACGCGGCGATAAAGAAGAACAAGAACACCGATTTTCTCTTCTACCACGTCAATCCCGACAAGGTAGAAGACAAGCGCTACCAGGTGGCCACGCCCGGCTGGGCGAAGACATACCTCGCGGGCAAGAGCCTGCAGCAATCCCTGCTGATGAAACTGCTCACCGCCCTTCAGCTCTTCGAGATATCCGACCACGCCTGGATGAATATCCTGCTGGCCCAGGGCAGCGTCGTGGAGCTGCCGCCCGGGCAAGACGTGGTCAAACAGGGCCAGGAGGGAGACGCCTTCTACTTCGTGCTCAGCGGCAGCCAGCAGGTGCTCGACCCGCGCCAGGACCCCCCCGCCGTGCTCGCCCTGCTGGAAGCGGGCGACTTCTTCGGCGAGATGTCCATCATCCGCGGCGCGAAACGGAACGCCACCGTCCGCACCCACTCCGCTTCCGTGCTCTTCAAGCTGCCCGGGGAGCTTTTCCTCGAATTCATGGAAGCCAACGGCCTCAAAGAGAAGTTCGAGAGGATATGGCTGAGGCGGCCGATCATCTCCGAGGTAAAGATCTTCCGCGACCTGCACCCGCACGCCAAGCACGAGATCAGCTTGCTGGCGGAGCAGACCACCTACAGCCAGAAGGATTACATCGTGCGCCAGGGCGGTAAGACCGACGATTTCTACATCATCACCAAGGGTCACGTGGACGTGGTGAAGAAGGATGCCAAGGGCAGGGAGGCGATGCGTATCGTCCTCCAGCGCGGCGACTTCTTCGGCGAAAACGTCGCCATGGGGTACACCGATAAGCGCAACGCCTCGATAGTCGCCTCGTCAAGCAGTGTTGAGACCTTGAAGATACCGGGCCGCGAGTTGAGGCGCCTGGCGGAGACGATCCCCGTACTTCAACACCAGCTTCACCTCGTGATGCGTGAGCGGGGGCTGACCAAGATACCGGTGACGCCGAGGGAAAAAGCCGAAGTCAGTTGATCCACAAAGAACGGCGGTCCACCACGACGGCACAACGTTAACGGCGGCTCTTTTCTTTCGAAAATCGAGATTCGAGATTAAACCGCATTCGAGTTTGAAGCCACTTTCTAATCTCGAATGCTCTGACCAGAAAACGCCCTCCACATATCCAATACTTGTGGAAGGCGTTTTCTGGTCGGGGCGCTGAGATTTGAACTCAGGACCTCCTGCTCCCAAAGCAGGCGCGCTAACCAAGCTGCGCTACGCCCCGGCGAATATGTCGCTCAGCAATCTGAGAATGTACCGTTGAGCGACATATTCGCAGAGCCCCCACGTCTGCTTGTCAGCAGACAAGCGTGGGGGCAGTCTACTGTTCTACCGCTCTACTGCTCGAATCTGTTCGCCTG
>CBDVCL010000399.1:0-2832 GCA_965372475.1 uncultured bacterium
GTGCGCAGCCTTTTTTTGGCAGAGCAATGGAGCAATCGAACAATAGAGCAATAGATGAGAATAGGGGTTAGAGATGAGGCAATTGCGACATTGCGGTCTATTGTTCGATTTTCGATTGCTCGGAGTGTTTCAGTCTTCCTCTTTTAACGCCGCCTCTCTCTGTTTCCTTGCCTCAAACAGGACCACGGCCGCGGCCACAGACACATTCAAAGATTCGATATTAGGTGAAATAGGTATCTTTGTCAGCTCATCACACTTCTTCCGCACCAGCGGCCTGATGCCTTTCTGCTCGCCGCCGAAGACGAGCACGAGGTTGCGTTGGTAGTCCATCTCGGTATAATCCTTTTCTGCCTCCGCGTCCGCGCCATAGATCCAATACCCGGCTGACTTGAACATCTCCAGGGTGTCGGCGACGTTGGTCGCCTGGACAACATCCACGTGCTCGGCGCCACCCGCGGCGGCCTTGGCCGCACCCTCCGAAAGATCGGCGGCACGATTCTTGGGGATGACCACGCCATCCGCTTCCACGGCCGCCGCCGTACGCACTACCGCGCCCAGGTTCCTCGGGTCCTGCACACCATCCAGAAGCACCACCAGGCCGAGCTTGTCGCCCATCTGCCCTTTGAAGACGAGCTCAGAGAGCGAAAGCTTCAGCCGTCCCTCGCCGACGATCGCCACCACGCCCTGGTGGTTGGGATTTCCTGCGAGGAAGTCAAGCTTCCGCTTGTCTTCCCAGTGGATCTCTATCTTTCTCATCTCGGCAATGGCCCTGATATCTGCAAGCTTGCCCCCCCTGATGCCACGGGCGAGATACAAGGCGTGTACCGGACGCCGGTCTGATTTCAGGACTTCATGTACTGGATTTCTGCCGTAGATCTTCATTTGGTCGGGTTTTAGGATTCGGGTTTCGGGCTTCAAGCAAAAGCGCCGATGTGCAGCGATTTTCTGTTTGTCGGAAGGAGAATCGCCGCCGCCCTCGTCCCTCGGGCGTCCGATTTAGATACTGCGGCGAGCGACAGTCCCGAGGAGAGGATTGTCTTCCAGCACAACTCCCTGCTTAGCAAGCTCGTCCCTTATCCGGTCGGCTTCGGACCAGTTCTTCTCGGCCCTTCTTTCTTCTCTCTGCTGAATCTTCTCCAAGACCTCCGCGGGTATTTCGGCAACCTTCTGGAATATGCCCAATATGCCGGTGATCTCGTTGAAAAGCGCCAGGTACTCGCCTATCCTGCTCCCATCCGCCTTGTCCAGCGACCCTTTCTTGGCGCACTCCCTGAGAAAGACGTTTCCCTCTTTTACCAGTTCGAAGAGGACGCCTACGGCTCCGGCGGTATTGAAATCATTGTCCATCGCTTCGCGGAACTCAGCTTGCAGATCCTCTACCACCTCGCCCGGTTCCTGTTTCCTCGTATCTTTCAGCCCCGCTGTCTCGTACGCCTTGGTCATCAAGACGCGGAATTCATCCAGGCGGTTATACGCCTCCCGTGCCGCATCCAGGCCTTTCTCCGAGAAATCCAAGGGACTGCGGTAATGATGCGAAAGGAACCAGAGCCGGACAACCATCGGCGCGTGGCTCTTCAACACGTCGTTCGCGGTGATAAAATTGCCCAACGACTTGGACATCTTCTGCCCCTCGCGCGTGATGAAGCCGTTGTGCAGCCAGTACTTGGCGAATCCTGCCCCGTTCGCCGCCTCGGATTGGGCGATCTCGTTCTCGTGGTGCGGGAAGATCAGGTCGAGCGCGCCGCCGTGGATGTCAAAGCGCTCCCCCAGGTACTTGGTCGACATCGCCGAGCACTCGATATGCCATCCCGGCCTGCCCTCGCCCCAGGGGCTTTCCCAGCTCGGTTCGCCTTCCTTCTTTGCTTTCCAGAGCGCGAAATCAAGCGGGTTCTTCTTGCCCTCGCCCGGCTCAATCCGAGAGCCTTCCAGCAGTTCCTCGGGGGAGCGCTTCGAGAGCTTGCCGTAACCGGGGAAGTCGTTGACGGAGAAATAGACGTCGCCGCCTCCCTGGTAGGCGATGCCTTTTTCGATCAGCTTCTTGATCAGCGCGATCATCTCCGGGATATGACCGGTGGCGCGAGGATAATGGTCAGCCGATATCACACCCAGCCTGTCCGAAAGCTCAAGATACTCCTTCGTATATTTATCCGCGAGTTCCTTGATGTCCACGCCGAGCTCGTTGGCGCGGTTTATCATCTTATCGTCGACGTCGGTCACATTCACTATCATCGTCACCTCGTTGCCGAGATACTGGAAGTAGCGCCTTACCGCGTCGTAGACCACGAGCGGGCGCAGGTGGCCAATATGACTGTGATCATAGACGGTGGGGCCGCAGATATACATCCCCACCTTGCCTTCCTGCAAGGGCTCGAACTTCTCTTTCCTTCCCTTGAATGTGTTATGGACCATTAACATCTTGCGCAAGCCAAATGCTAGTGTGTTATTATAGTCTATGGGCATGAACAAGTGGAAGCTCTTTTGGGAAAGAATTATCGTCCTGCCCTTGCAGGAACTGGGAATGCTCTTCCTTTCGCCGGAGAAGAGGGACCTTCACCGCGCGAGGCAACGCAAGCAAGTGTTCTCGGCCATCATGGCCGACAAGCGCTGGGGGGACACCTCTTCCGGCTGGGGCTCGACCAGGGAAACGACGGAAGTCGCGCGAAAGATAGCCAAGGGAGTTATCGACCACCTCAAGCTAAAGTCCATGCTGGATATCCCTTGCGGAGATCTCACCTGGATGTCGCAGCTGCTCCCCCAGTTACCAAGGGGCTTCAAGTACATCGGCGCCGATATCGTCGACGGCCTTTTCGAGGGAGAAGAGCCGATAGGCAA
>CBDVCL010000400.1:0-2831 GCA_965372475.1 uncultured bacterium
CAGCCTGAGGTTCTTATTCCGACAGGAACAAGGTTCTCAGGCAACAGCCTGAGGTTCTTATTCCGCCAGGAACAAGGTTCTCAGGCAACAGCCTGAGGTTCTTATTCCGACAGGAACAAGGTTCTCAGGCAACAGCCTGAGGTTCTTATTCCGACAGGAACAAGGTTCTCAGGCAACAGCCTGAGGTTCTTATTCCGACAGGAACAAGGTTCTCAGGCAACAGCCTGAGGTCCTTATGACCTTCTGACCTTTCGCCCCTTCCCGGCAATGAGAAAATACACCCCCAACCCCATCCCCACCAGAGAGAGCCCCTGCGAGGTGGTGAGCCAGCTGCCCAGGATCCTGCCGCGGTCATCATCACGCAGGAACTCCAGGCAGAAACGAAGCAGGCCGTAAGAAAGCAGGTATGTCCATACCACTTGGCCTTTGAAGCGCCGCCATCGCCAGGAGTAGAGCAGGAAGAAACAGAGCGCCAGGTTGGCCGCCGCCGAGATCAACTGTGCCGGCAAGCGGGCCTGTGCGTCTGCCAGCGCGGGGAAGACCACCCCCCAGGCGCTCTGCGTCGCCCTGCCATAACAACACCCGTTGAGAAAACAGCCAACCCTGCCGACAGCGTGGCCCAGGGCAACAAAGGGCACCATCAGGTCACCGTAGTCCCACGGGTTTACGCCGCGATGTCCAAGCCAGAAGTAGATCCCCACGGCGGCGACGATGAAACCGCCGAAGTAGACCAGGCCCCCGTGGTGCACCATCACCATCTCCACGGGATTCTCGAGATAATAGGGCATGTTGACCAGCACATACATCACGCGCCCGCCGATGACGGAGAAGATGATCACGTAAAAGGCCGCGTCAAGTACCGTTTCCTTTGCCAGGCCGAAACGCGACGCCGACCGCGCCGCGAAGAGAATAGCCGCCAGGTAGCCCAATGCGACCATCAGGCCGTAGGTGTGAAGGGTGAGGGGGCCTATTTCTGCGAGTGTTGGATGCATATTTCGTCGCTCGTCGCTCGCCCTTCGACTCCGCTCAGGGCAAATCCATTTGCCCCGAGTTTATCGAGGGGTTGCTTGTCGCTGGTAATGATCACAGCATGGTCATCCGCCACGTCGTTGGTCTTTGGTCTTGGGTCTTGAGTCTGGGGTCCAGCCCCTGGCGAGAATGATCATAGCGACGCCGATACAAATACAGGAATCCGCGAAATTGAAAGCGGGCCAGCGCCAGGAACCATAGCCGAAATCAAGGAAGTCCACCACTGCGCCGCAGCAGACGCGGTCGACCAGGTTCCCGAGGGCGCCGCCGAGGATCAGCGCCAGGGCGCTCCTGGTGATGATGTCGTTCGCTTTCTGCAGCCGGTAATAATAAACGATGAAGCCGGCCGAAAGCAGCGTGACTGAAATGAGGAACGGCCGGCGCACACCCAGGGCCAGATCGTGGAACAAGTTAAAGGCCGCGGCGGAATTAGTGACCAGGGTCAAGTCGAAGACGCCCTTGATGATCGTGAGGGAGCGCCCCATTTCCAGCCCGCAGCTGACGATGTGCTTGGTGAACTGGTCGAGGACAAGAACAAGTGCGGATAGGAATACTAAGTATATCAACTGTTGCTCGCCCTTCGGTTACCCTCAGGGCCCTTCCCGCCCTGAGCCCTTCGCCGCGTGGGGCTCAGGGTAAGCTCTGTCGAAGGGCCTGCCCTGAGGGCGCGCAAAGCGCGAACCGAAGGGTTGCTCGTCGCTCGCCAACGATTCACGAATGACGCTTCACGATTCACAACGGAAGGATTACCTGTAGACCTTGCTGCGCAACCTCTGCCGATGCTGCTGCGCTTCTACCGACCCTCCCACGAGGCGGTCATACTCCCCCCAGTGGTGCAGAGCTTCGGCGTCTTCTTCCATGCGCTCGAATATCAGGGCCATTTCCCGGTGGCTGTTGGCCTCCAACTCGGCATACTCGGGTATGCTGCGGGCGATGCCCTCCCTCAGCCCCAGAACCTTGTCGTAATGCTCCAGGGCCTTTTCTTCCTCGCCGCGATCACGGCAAAGAGCAGCCAGGACGTAGCGGGAATTAACGTCGTCCCGGTTGTAATCCAAGCACTTGATGTAATTGTCCAGGGCGTTCTCTTCCTGCCCGTCCGCGCGGTAGGCCTGCGCCAGATAACGATATGAGAGCGAGTTGCTGCGGTCCAAATCCACCGCCCGCCTGAACTGCGCTATGGCGTCGGCCATCCTGCCGCTGCGCTGGTAAATCAGGCCCAACTGCAGATGCGTGGTGAAGTTGTCCCAACCACGCTCAAGCACCCTGCGAAAACACTTCTCCGCCTCATCGTAATCACCCTTGTCAAAGTGGACTTGAGCTATGGTGCGGTAAGCATGCAGGTAGTTGGGGTCGATCTCCAACGCCCTCTGGGATATCTCCAGGGCCTTGTCGAACATCTTCGTTTCCTTGTAGGCGACGGCCAGGTTGTTGCACGCCTCCTTGTAGTCCGGCTTCAGTTCCAGCGCCCGCTTGAATTCAGCTATCGCCTCGGGGTAGAGGTGCTTGCGCATATAGACCACGCCCATGTTGTTATGGGCGCCCGCATGGTAGGGATTGCGTTCCAACACCTCCTGGTACACTTCCATCGCCGCATCGAGCTTGCCCTTTGTCAGGTAGAGGTTGCCCTTGTTGTAGTAATAGTACTCACTGCGATGGTGCTGGCAGGCGGCGAGCAGGACAGGCAAGATGGCGCAGATAGCAATCCTTATCTTCATGCCCACTATTCTATCATGCCGCGCGCGGAAAAGCAACGTGTGATGATCCCCCGGCGTACCGCACAACAAGTTAAGGAAAAAAAGTAG
>CBDVCL010000401.1:0-2826 GCA_965372475.1 uncultured bacterium
CCCGCCCGTAGGGAATAGGTGAGAGCCCGGGCGTGAGCGAGCGAGAAGGCCATCTCGATGTCGCTGAAGGTGCCCTCCTTTTCACCCAGGACGTTCCGCTTTTCTATGTCGCGCACCATGAAGCTGGTGAGAGAGCAGGCAAGAAAGCCGTTGGCCTCGGTCTGGCGGGCATAGGATGCCAGGGAAAGCGAGCGGTCTTCGCGCAGGAACAGGTGTCCGAGCAGTAGTTCGTTCCTCACTTGGCGCATGTTTGTCAGCGCGGCGGGATTGGCGAAATGCGCCGCGGCGCCGTCGGCCAGAGTGAGTGTTGCTCCCGCCAAGCCGCCGTGGCGCGCCGGCAGGGGGAGATCAAAGAAGTCCATACAGCCGCTCGCGGCGCCGGCCGGCTGGATCAAGGAGGCAAGAAGTGTTGCGCAGAACAGTCTGCCCAAGGTGGTCTTCGCGATGATCATTGGTTATTGAACTCTCTATAAGATAATTATCAAGTTTCTATTCCGTATAAAGACAGCATGGGCAAAGCCAGGTTTTTTTATCAAATCTATGGCGAAAAGGCAACACTAATCTCGTGATTCGTGATTGGCTTGTGCCGCATCATTGGGCCATCTCGAGCACGGTTACCCCGGTGGTCTTATCGTTAACAGATCCTTGGAAAGTCACCAGGTAGCTCTTCTTCGAAGAGTAAAAGACCAGGACGTCCGCCAAACCAGCGGCGGGGTCGTGGCTGGCTCCGTGCCGCAGCAAGTTATTCTTGATAAGGGAACGGCTTTCAGCCAGGGGGTGGGGTATATTCAACTGCCGAATTGAGAGGCCGGGGATGCTCGCTTTGAAGACGCGAACAGCATCTTTGAAAGGCCCTGTTGCCGGCCGGGGGAGACAGGCTGCGGTCCATTCGTTTGTGCTGGCAGGAAGCAGGCAACTCAGGTGGTGACAGCCGCCATCCGCTTTGGCCAGGAAGGCGTGAAGCTCCAGCAGGTTGTTCTTCTCCAGCACTATACAATCCAGGAGGGCGCAAGGGTAGTGCTGCATGAAGGATATTTCGGTGAGCTCGCGGTAGAAAGCGGTTCCGTCCCCAAGCATGATGACACCGGGGGTATTCTGGAGCCGCGCGACGGCTTCGGTGACTGAGAGAGAGGTATCCTCAAGCGTGAATCGCATCGGTATCCCGTTTAGGTCGGCGTGAAGAAATGTTGATGGTTCGCCGGTTCCGAGCCTGTGTTTCGCGCCGATGACCGTAAGGTTAGCGACGAGCAGGATCACGTACGCCAGCGTGAGAGTCTTGTATGTTCTTGATCTTAATCTGAGCATAGGCTCCAGGTTCCCGCCAAGATGGTGCAGTTCTGCTCGAGCAGGAAGGGCGCTATCTCCAGGCCGAAGAGGCGGACGCCGCCCCAGCGGTA
This sequence comes from uncultured bacterium, assembly GCA_965372475.1. Lineage (GTDB taxonomy): Bacteria > Oederibacteriota > JAUXIB01 > JAUXIB01 > JAUXIB01 > CBDVCL01. The sequence goes on from CBDVCL010000401.1 coordinate 1,398, forward strand.
GCTGACGGTCAGCTTTGTCCCCGCAGAGACCGCCATCGCCCCGGCGAGGAATTTCTTCAAGAGGCTTTCTTCTTTTTTCCCTCTTTCTATCTGGGAGGAGTCCTTTGGTTTGTCCCCCAGGTAGACTTTGAGGCGCTTGATCTCAAGTGGACTGCCGCCGTTGTCTATCGATTTATAGAGGACAGCGCGACAGAGACTGATGTTCTTGTGCAGTATATACTCGCGCGCGGCAAGCCGGGCGGCATGGGTGAGATGGATGCTCGTCACGGCCAGGTCGGTGAGAGTATAGAGGCCGGCGAGGAAGAGGAGAATGAGCGGCACGACGATAACCGTCTCGAGCAGAGCTGACCCATTCTCTGACTTGCCGGAGGCATGAGCCCTAATGCAGCATGACATGTTCACTGATCGATTTAAGGACGAGTTTCAGGTCCTGGTTTGCGGCAAGGCCGGAGACGTTGACCGGCTCGAGGTATGCCTGGTAACAACCGCAGTCGGATTTCCAGAAAGCCAGCGTACCATCGGTGGCGTAGGCCTGGGCTACGCCATGCTGTAAGCGTTTTGCCTTGCCCGGCAGGCCCAAGGGACTGCTTGTGCCGAAGCGGAAGCGGGAATAGCGGTTGGCGTAGACCATGACGTTGTGCAGGTCCGGCTCAGCGTCTACGACATCGGCCTTTATTTTGGAAAGGACGGATTTACCAAGGGACTTGAGGATATCGAGAAGCCCCTTCCCCTTTTTAACTACCACCTCGCGACGGACAAACTTGCCCTTGTGACCGCGCTCGCCGCCCGGCTTTACACGGTAGCGTGGCTTGCCGCCGGAATACTGGCCGGACTGCTCTACTTCCTCCGGCGAGAAATAGTGGCGGTTTCCATTTTTATCTTCGTAGGAATAGCCGTCCATGTGGTCGTCAATTTGCGAGCCGAAGAGGCCGCTGACCAAGTCCCAGAGTGTGCGCCGTTTGACGTTGAGCGACGGTTTAAGGCTGGTGTTAGCGCCGCCAACGTTCCAGATGACCACCGGTGACGGGGGCAGGGGTAGAAGAGCGCAGCGAAGGTCGTTGCGCTTCGCTATGATCACGGCCTGGGATTCCATGATCGCCGGCCACGTCTTGATCAAAGCATCCTGGCCCGCGATAACGAAGCGCCTCGTGTTTGGGTCTAGCTTGGTAAGGGCCAGCGTTACGGCGTCGTAAACCGCCGCTACGATGAGGACGCGGTTGGAGGCGGAGAGGACATTCAAGCCGCGTGAATAAGAGACGGCGGCGGAGAGAGAGGTGGCGTCGGCGCCGTTCTGGGTCTTCACGCGGCCCTGAACCAGGACTGCCAGGTTAACCAGGAGTACGACGAGCAAGACGAAGACGCCGCTTACAAGCAGGAAAAGGATGAGCGATTGGCCGCTGGCGGCGGGAGGGGCGGCCCCGTTTTCGTC
>CBDVCL010000402.1:0-2815 GCA_965372475.1 uncultured bacterium
ACCGTCTCGCCACCAACGCTCGCTATCACGCTGATGTAGTAAATGCCCGGTTGGACCTTCTCGCCAAGGTGGGAGCCACGATTGCGAATGCCATTCCAGAGCACCGCGTTCTGGCCCGCCTTGCCGCCGTTCATCCCGGGGGTGAAGTCCATCCTCCACACGGGATTCCTGTTCTTGTCAACGATCACGACAGACACTGCCGCGTCCCTGCTAAGCAAGTAGCTTATGCCCGTGCTCTCGCCCCGCCGCGGCGCGAAGGGGTCTTTGGACATATACAGGGAACTGATAAGCAGTTGCTCGTCGCTCGTTGCTGGTTGCTCGTCCGCATCTGCTACTGCGAACCTGGTGGACGCCTCCGCATGGCCGCTCCCGGAGGGAGCGGTGTCGGACGAGCCTGTCCGCCATAGTCTTGACGAAGGCGGATGGTCCGACACTACATTTACAACGATGCTGACGTTGTATTCACCCAGCGGTAGGCCCAACGTATCGATTGACACACGGTTGACGCCGCATATACCCTCCTGCCTAATCATCGGCCCGCCGGACACGTTGACCGTCACTTCCAGACTTTGGACTCTGGACTCTGGACACTGGACAGCGAAAGAGAGCAATACCCGTTGACCTGCATTCACAATACTCGGCATCACGGTCACATCGTTAATCTCCACACCACTCGCCTCGCCGCTTCGCCCCCTGCCCTGAGCGAAGCCGAAGGGGTCCGCCGCTTCGCCGCTTCGGAATACCTGGATTCTGTCGTTACCACTATCCGCCACGAATATCGCCCCATCCCCATCCAACGCGACCCCTCGCGGCCGGTCGAACAACCCCTCGGCCACCCCATAGGACCCAAACGACATCAGACGGTTGCCGTAAGCGCCAAACTTCGTAACCGCATGTTCGTCCGTCTCAGCCAGATAGAGGCGCCCCGCCTCGTCCCGCGTCCCCGCCGTCCCTGCTTCGCAGACGAGACCAGCGGGAACTTGTGCCGCCATCCAACCGTCGAGCGGATCCAGCAGTGAATTGTAGCCACTGACCGTTCCGTTCCCGCCGAGGACGAAAAGATTCCCGTAGTCGTCAAAAGACGCGGCGCACGGCTCTTCCTCCGGCAACCCCAGCTCGTAAGCCGGAGTACCCTTGGTCACGCGCACCACGTGCTCCCCGTCAGCCTCTTCACCCTTCTTCACGGCGAGCTTAAGCAGGTAATCCCCGTCGGCAAGCTTCCGCGTGTCCCAGACACCGAGGAGGTCGTGGCGCTTGTAGCCGCCGCCCGAGCATATCTTCTCCCAGTGACCACCGTCCACCGCGGCACAGGAAAGGTCATAGACGCGGCCCACGGCAATGTCACCGGCCACTTCGACCTTGCCGTTTACCAGGGTGTCCGCGGGAGAGAGGATGAGGCTGGTCATCCCCTGTCCCGGCATCTCGTCCGTCTCGATTCCCCTCACGCTTATCCGTCCCAGATAGAACGTCGCTTCTCTATTCCCCAGCGCAGTATTTCCGACGCGGAACCTTAAGGGCACCTCTTGGAACTGCAGGTCGCGGAAGACCCCTTCATACATAAGCCCCTCGACCGCAGGCACGCCATGCCGTGCGAGGCGGACGTACGCCGCGCCTTGGCGGCTGTCCAGGATCATCTTCACGTCATACAGTTCACGCGGCGTGATCCTGCCCGCCGGGATCCAGTGCACCCGCCCCTTGCGTTCCTTGCGGCCCAAGACATAGAAAGCGTTACCGTCTACCTTCGTCAACAGGTAATGTCTCCTCGGCCCCTCTTCCTCCACTGCCCTGCCTATGGCCATGTATACCTGAAAGGCGGGGCAGGTCTTACGGAAGGTGAATTCAACGGCCAGCCGGCCGTCGAATTCCCGGCGCGTCTCGATCCAATTGGCTGCCTTGAGACTGCCCGGATAGCAAGCGAGCAGTCTACTCCCCTCCACTTCCACTACCTCATACTTGCCCTCTTCACCGGAAACCCACTTGTCCCACGGCGCGTCCCGGCCGCTGAAGTCATCGAAGAAGTAGTTGTCCGCTGCCGCGACGGGCACGGCGAGCGAGGCGACAATCAATATGGCTATAAGTTTCCCCCCCATCTCCTCCACCAACTTTCAGTTTAACTAAATACTATCCCCCCTTGCCTGACATGTCAAGCAGACATAGAGGCATAGGGGTCATGCTACACGTGGTGATAGTCATGGTGAGAGTCACCTGACACGCACCACACGCAACTATAGCTGGAAAATGAAGAAGACCAGTTGCCCTCTATACCCGAGCGCAGAGCGCGCATGGTATAGGGCTTCTCGGCAACTGATCTTATTCTACCGTTAGCCACCAGGCAAAAACGGGCGCTGCCCTGCACCTGAGTGCAGAGCGCGAATGGTACAGGGCACTTACAAGAGAATATCTTTATTACTTTCAGTATGACCCTAACAACCTAACAACTCTACCTCGATACTGCCACGACACTCGTCACGGCACTTACCGTCTCCCCGCCGATCTGTGCTATGACGCTGACGTAGTAGATCCCCGGGGCGACCTTCTCGCCGAGGCGGGAACCACGATTGCGCATGCCGTTCCAGAGCACCGCGTTCTGGCCTTCCTTGCCGCCATTCATACCTGGCATGAAGTCCATCGCCCAGACGAGCTTCTTGCCCTTGTTGGCTATGACGATAGAAACGTTGGCGTCCTTGCTCAATCGATAAAGCGCCGCCGTTGACTCGCCCTTCCTGGGAACGAACGGGTCCTTCGACATATACAGGGAACTGATAAGCAGTTGCTCGTCGCTCGTTGCTGGTTGCTGTCCAGCACTCGATACCGC
>CBDVCL010000403.1:0-2798 GCA_965372475.1 uncultured bacterium
CCAGCTTGACGTAGCTGTTGCCCAGCATGTAATAGGCCTGCACCATCGCCGAATCGAGCTTGACGGCGGCGCCGAAGTATTCCGCCGCCTTGGCGTAGTCGCCCGACTCATACATCCCCTCCCCCGCGGCGTAGTATTCTTCCGCGGTCGCCCCACGACAGACGGCGGCCGACAGCAATATCCCGACCAACACTACGGCCGCCTTGGCCGTAGTGTGTCGTTGGTCGTTAGTCGTTAGTCGTTGGTTCATTACCAATTGCCCCCGTATAGCGTATAGCGTCTACCCCTGTGCCCTGCAACCTTGTGCCCTGTCACTTACCTACCACTACCTCATAATACATATGCCCCTCCAACCGCAGCTCCAGCCAACCGTCCTTCACTGCCGCCGTGCTCCCCCGCAAACGCACCCCGTTCTCGTCCAGGGGATAGACAGTAACTTTCGCGGCCTGCAATTCCAACTTGAGCGTGCCCAAGACCGGCTCGCGCAGGATCGGCGCCTGCCCAGCGCTGGTAAGGCGCGTCCTGCTGCCGCGGTAGCTGGTGCCCGTGTTCTCGGCGCGTGCCGCACAGGAGACGAGCAGGCGCTTGCCGCTCTCTATCGGCTCGAGGTCGAGCGAGCTCACCGCCACGGCGCAGAAATCGGTCTCCGTTTTTAAGCGCATACCCTTGAGCAAGACGTCATAGCCCTTGAGGAAGCCCTGCGCCAGCTTGCTTCGCGGCGTATCCAGGCTGAAGATGCCGTTCTTCTCGTCCCAGCGCAGGGCACCGTCGGTGCTGGCGTAGACTCCCCTGTCATCTCCCCCCAGCTCTTTCCCTTTGTCGGCGTCGAAACTTATCTCCGTGCGTGCCGCGAGCGCCAGCGAGGGATGTATCCAGGCGTTCGCCAGGCCCGTCACCTCTTGCCAGCTGAATTGGCGCAGCGCCACCTGCCTTGCCGCCTTGACGTCGTTACGGCGATAGATCAAGGCGGCGGCAGGCCATAAGCCGAAGATGCCCGGCTTATTGCCGATATCGAAATTGCCGCCTATCTTCTCCCGCCAGTCGCCCCCCGCGAAATCGAACTGCATCAGCGCGTCCCAATCATGCAGGGCACTGTAGGCAGCCATGAAAAGGGGCCCTTCGAGGCGGTACTCGTTCGGCCAGGAGCAGTTCCATTCGCTTACCGTGTAAGGCAATTCCTTGACGCGCCAGGATGCGAAGTTGACTATCAGGCTGCCCTTGGTGTCGAGCACCATCGGGCGGTTCCTGAACTTCACCTTGTCTCCGTACCCTCCCTGGGGGTGGTCCCAATAGTTGTGGCGGTCGATGAAGTCCATTCCCGCGTTGGCGGCCATGTCCGCGACCGCACTCGTCCAGTGATTACTGCCGGCGATAGGAACCTTTACGCCTATCGAGCGCAGGTAGTCACGGAACCCCTCGTAGTAGCGCCGCTGTAACTCGTAGTAGAACTGCATCGTGTCGTGCGTGCGCGCGTCAGGATCCCTGTCCTTCCTCTTCCAGCCCTGGATCTCCCTCTCACGAACCACGTTCCCCTGTGCCAAGCTCTCTCCCCGCTTCAACGCCCCGCCCCAGGCCTTCTTCAAAGCGGCATCGCTCTTGTGTTTCCCCTTGAGCCAAGCATTGAAGAGCCCGTCCAGCTCCTTCAGGTAGTAATCGGGGATGCCCATCACATCTATCCAGTAGAGCGAGCCCTCGTTCACTACTTCGCTCGCCATAATCGCGGGCTCGTCTATGTATCTCGTCTTGGTGTAAGTATTGTAATGCGTGTAAAGGTTCTTGGCGTACTCCTTCTGCAATGCTATCAGATGGGGATCGTATACGCCCACGACCTTGAACCCCGCGTCCACCCCCTTCCAGTCCTTCGCGCCATCGCCAGCCTTGAGCTTGCGATTGACGATAAGGTCGAGAAAGATATATATACCGTTCTGCCTCAGCTGGTAGATGAGGTAATCCATCCTCTCCAGGCTATCAGCGCGCAGGTGGCGCGTATCGTCGTAGCTCTTGTCGAAGATATTCGGCTCTGTCCAGAAGGCGTCCATATGGTGCAAGCGCACCAGGTTGCAGCCGTAGCGGCGCAGCCTCTTCGCCAGCTTCTCCGCCTCCTCGTGGCTGGGGAAGCAATTACTGGCGACGACGTTCACCCCCCAGAAGCGAGCGCGCGTACCGTCCCGGAAGTAGAAATGGCCGTTCCTAACACCGATGAAGCCATGCTTTCCCGCGGGAGTATGGTTGAGCGAGGAAAGGTCGAAGGCACAACTCCCCTCCTCGTACGGCTTCGGCTTGAAAGCCAGCCACCCCTCCCGCCCCGCCACCGAGGCCACCTTGCCCGTCGGTGCCGCAACTTGATCCACGATCACCTTGATATGTTCAAAGAAGACGCGCCCCGTGCAGTTCTGCAGGCCGAGGTTTATCGTCGCGGCGCGCGCCTCGCGCGGCACCTCTAGGCTGTTCTGGAACCAGTCCCAGTCAAAACTGCCCTCGAAGTTGCGCACCACGGGCCAGCCGCCGATGTGCTCGCCCTTCTCGTCAAAGAACATCAGGTTCGCCCTGGCCCTTTCCCAACCCTCTTTGCCCGGCACGATGTGCTCCCCCCGCGCGAAGCCCATCACTTTCAGGCCCTCGACCTCGCGGCCGTCTACCTTGAAGCGCTGGCTAACGTAGATGCTGGCGGCAGACTTGCTCTCCACCAGCAGGCAAGAAGTGCCATCCTTCCCCTTGGCGTGGGACGAGGCGCCCTGATCACGCTCCCATCCCGCCAAGCCCTGGTCAAAGCCGGGGTTCTTCAGTGGTATCGTCTG
>CBDVCL010000404.1:0-2792 GCA_965372475.1 uncultured bacterium
CCAAACCGAGGATGAGAACTCCCGCCAGGGCCGCGGCCAGGCCCTTCTTGCGCTTGCCCCAACGGACGGCACGCCCTATGACGGTCACCTTGCCGGCCTTGACCGGCTCGCCCTTCGCCGCCTTCTCCAGGTCCAGGGCCAGTTCTTCCGCTGAGATGTAACGGCTCTTGCGGTCAAGCTCCAACGTCTTCATCACCACAGCTTCCACATCGGCCGAGGTGTCTTTCTTCACTTTGCGCAGGGGAGTGACAAGTCCCTCAAGGATGTCTTTGAAAACAGCAGAACCTTCCGTTGTCGTGTAAGGCAACGAGCCATCTGAAAGCAACTCGTAGAGCATCACACCCAACGAATAGATATCACTGCGGCCGTCCAGGTCCTTGTCGGCCCGAACCTGTTCCGGACTCATGTAGTAAGGCGTGCCGGCGCCCTTGCCGGTCATGGTCAAGCTTTGCTTGTCCGCCACCTTGACCAAACCGAAATCGGCAACCAGGGGGTTGCCGAATTTATCTATCAAGATGTTACCGGGCTTGATATCGCGGTGGACAAGGCCCTTGGAGTGGGCGTAGTCGAGTGCTCTCGCTACCTTCACGCCCAATTCCAACACCTGGCGCTGGCTGGGCGGCTCCTTCTCCTGCAGGTCCTCGAGCGATCGACTGCCACGGAACCCCTCTACATATTGCATCGCGATGTAGTGATGGGAGCCGTCGGTGCCACTGTCATAGACAGTGACGATGTTGGGGTGCTCGCGGAGAGCCTTACTGGCCTGCGCCTCGCGGTGGAACCGCTCAATTGTATCGGCAGTTACGCCAGGACCTTCTTCGATGACCTTGAGTGCGACCTTGGCGCCGGTGTCGTCTTCGGCAAGGTAGACCGAGCCCATGCCGCCTCGGCCGAGGAGGGAGGAGATCTTGTATTTGCCGATCTTCTTTTCGGTTAAGTCAGACATTATTTGGTATTGGGTAGTGGGTATTGAGTATTGAGTTGGCGTAGTCTTCGCATGACCCAATACTAGTAACGCATAACAGGTCAGGCCCGTGGCGCTGCGCGCTACTCATCACTCAATACCCAATACCAAAAGGTTTTCGGATGTTCTGAGGCTAGCTTCCATGCGCAAGACGATCAGCGAGATAATCGTCCAGCTCGGGGATGGCCTTTATCTTCTTCGCCGTCTCGGCGAAGGGATAATCCACGCGCCGATGCCGCACGTGCTCGCCCTCGACAACGGCGTAGCAGGCAGCGGGGTTCTTGTCGCGCGGCTGGCCCACCGAGCCGACGTTGATAATGCAGCGCTTGCCGAGAGGCAGTTTGTACCTATTGTCCTCGCTAATGAAGACCGCGGCCTCGCCTTCCTCGAAGATGGCGGGGAGATGGGTGTGGCCGACGAAACAGATGTTCACACCTGAGGGGAGCTTGTCGATATTCGCCGCGGCAACCTGCGACTGGATCACGTACTCAAAGACGTGGTCGCGCGGCGAACCATGCACGAAGAGGTAAGGCTTCTCTGTCCTGCTCTCGCCGAAAGACTGGACGAACTTCATAAGCTTCAGCCCTTTGCGGCCTTTCAACTGTGCGCGTGTCCATTCCAGGCTCTGGCGGGCGACTTCATTGTAGGCAGCGGAGGGACCACAGATAACGGCATGCTCGTGGTTGCCACGCAGGCAGAATTCAAAGCGCTCCATGGCGATATCCAGGCAGGCGACAGGGTCAGGGCCGTAGCCAACCACGTCGCCCAGGCAAATGATGCGCTCGATGCCTTGATCGTCTATGTCCTCGAGAACGGCCGTTAGGGCCTCAAGGTTCGCGTGAATGTCTGAAACGATAGCGAATTGGGACACTATCTTGACAACCTTTTCGGGCGGACACAGAGGTCCGCCCCTACGCTGATATTGTTTGCTCGTGGCACAAGATTGGCGTGGATATCCGAAACGATTGCGAAGGGCATGTTGAACCTCCGCAGTTAACCCGACAGTTGGAAGATATCTATGGGCTTGGCTTTGCCCTTAAGGGTCATTGGCTCGAGCTTCTGCCAAGAGAAGTCCTTCGCACACATGTTGACAGTGGTACCCGTAGCCCAGAGGTCACCAGCGGGAGCACCGGCGAGGCGCGAGGCAGTGTTTACGATGTCGCCGAGCGCAGTGTAATTTATCTGCCGTTTCAGGCCGATATTGCCGACGATGCACATGCCCGTGGCGACGCCCGCACCCACGCCGGGCAGGAGCTTCTCGTCCACGCGCTTCTTCCAGGCTTTGATGACCGCCATACCCACTGTGACCGCAGCCTTTTCCTGGCCCTGGAGGGAGTAGGGGGCGCCGAAAATTGTCATGAGGCCGTCGCCGAGTGTCTTGTTGACGATGCCGCCGCTCTCGTAGACGAGCGGGTAAGCGACCTCGTAGAACTCGGAGAGAAACTCGGCCACCTGGTTGGGGGATTTCTTCTCGGCGTAGGAGGTGAAGGCGCGCAGGTCGAGGAACATCACGGTGATCTTCGTCATCTCGGGCTTCAAGCTCTTGTAGACGTCATCTACGCTCTTGCCCTTGGAGAGCATCTTCTCTACCATGCGCGGGCCCATGATGCCCTCGAGCACGGTGTTGTCCCGCTTGATGATATTGATGCGGTCACCTTCGGCTTTTATCTCGCAGTCGAAACGGCGTCCTTCCCCGTCATGAAAGGTGAAGGTCATCGCCTTCTTCATCTTTATCACTTCCTTGCAGGTGGCGAGGAAGGATGCCATATCGTCTTTCTGGACCTCGAGACGGTGGGCTTCTGTCTCCAGGTCGGCATCCATGCCGACG
>CBDVCL010000405.1:0-2789 GCA_965372475.1 uncultured bacterium
GCCTGCAAGCGGGGCGATGAGAAGACGGCCGCTTTACTGCTGAGCTACAAGGCGGACCCAAACCTGGCCAACGCCAAGGGCTTCTCACCGCTGATGTGGGCCTCAAACCGCGGCCTGCTCGCCACGGTAAAGGCATTGATTGCCAAGGGCGCGGAAGTGAACCACCAAAGCAAGTCGAAGCAGACGGCCCTGATGCAAGCCGCTTTCAAGGGGCAGACGGCAGTGGCAAAGTACCTGCTGGAACATGGCGCGGACAAGGAGCTTAAGAACTTCATGAATGCGACGGCGCTTGACACCGCGAAAAGAAAAAAGTTCACAGAGATCATTGAACTGTTGAAGTAAGTTTGGGGGGTATTGATCGATGTGGTGTGCGTGGTGTTTTGCTTGAAATATGCCGCGCACCTTGAGATAATTAGCTGTCAGCTTTCATCGGTGTCTCAATTACGACGGACGTAATGTAGGGGCGGCCTACTACGGCCGCCCGGGAGCCCGTGGTAGCGCTGGATTAGCAACAGACATCGATTCAGCGGTCGACCGTCATTATGCCAAATACCGTTCTGCGGTCGACACCTCCCCTACATTGAGCAAACCATGGCCCAAATGCGATTGGCAGACCAGAAAGGGCTTACCCTCAGTCCGCTCGTGTTAATTCTCCGGATTCGCGCTAGGTTGTTACCTGTAATATAGACACGTGTGATCAACTTTAATGCATGAAAGGAGGAAGCGATGAAGAGATTGGCGGTACTGTGCCTGGCAGCGGCGGTGTTATTCGCCTTCTTGCCCCTGGCGCCGAACGCGTATTGCGGCGCGGAGGGAGGGGAAAAGGGCGAGGTGAAGAAGTGGGGAGGTCACGGCAAATGGGGCAAGGGAGATTGGAGCGAGTGGAAGAAAGGCGATTGGACCGAGGCAGAGTGCAAGGATTGGGCAAAGAAGAAACGCTGGCATCGCTTCTGTAAGCCCCGTCCGGTGATGTTGCTGGGTTTCGTGCTCGGCCTGGCGCTGATGATAGCGCTCGTGTCGGGCCTGCTGGTGCTGGTGCGTGCCGTCTCGCCTGCCTACGTGGGCAAGCTGGGCAAGTCAATTAACAAGCACACGCTGCGCAACCTGATCGTGGGCCTGGTGGTGGCCGTGATCTGGATCGCCATCGCCGCGAAGTTCTGTGGCGAGGGCCCCGAGAAGAACGAGGCCCTGGGCGTGGTGCTGGTAGTGATAGCGGGTCTCGTGGGTATCGGCGTTGTCTTCGCGGCTGCGGCGATGAGCGAGATCGTGGGCGGCAAGGTGCTGGCGCTCACGGGCAGTAAGAAAGTAACGCCCGTGAGGAGCATCGTCGCGGGCCTGGCGGTGATCACGCTCGCCGCCTGCGTCATCTGCCCCGTGAACCACGTGGGTCCCGGCACGCTGGTGCTGGTGGCGGTACTGGCGATAGAGATAGGCGCCGTGCTGAGTGTGCTCATTAAGCGGGGATGATAAGGTTGCAAGGTGGTAAGGTAGTAAGGTAGCAAGGGAGTATAGAAGAAACGCCCGGTGCCAGGTGGCATCGGGCGTTTTCTATATATGCAGCGTATCAATAGAAGCGAAGCTCGTCGACGAGGAAGTCCCAATTATCGGTTTGGCCCATCATGCTGAAATTGATATGGCTTATCTGTGTGTTCGCTCCGCTCCAGCCGGAGAAGCCGGTGAAGGGGAGGGTGTGCTGGTTCCAGCTGCCGTTAGTGATGGTTGCGACGGTGTTGGGGACGCCACTGTTGGTCATCAGATCCATCCTGACCTTGTTGGTAAGGCCGCCATTGCCGTAGGCCTGGAAATCGATGCCGGTGAAGGCGGTGATATTCAGCAGGTTCCCCGAGTTGGCGATCTTCAAGAAGTAAACTACCGTGTACCAGCTGCCGGTGCTCATGTCTCCAAAGAAGCGCAGGCAGCCGCTCCCGGCATACTTATTGGTGGTCCAATTCTCCAGCCCCCAGTTGCCGCCGCTGCTGGAGGATGATACCCAGCTAGCGCCGCAAGAGGACGTGCAGGAGGTGGAGGACAAACAAGCGGAGTCCGTGCAGTAGGAGGACGAGACGCCAAAGGAGCCATAACCGGACCAGGCGCCTAGATTGGTTAAGTCGCCTTTGCCCAAGCCCGTGGCGTAGAGCGTGCTATTCACCACCGCTTCGTTGACACCGACAAAAGTATAAGAGACGGAGCCTGCCGGCAGGTCACCGGGCGTCTCACCGCGGTCAAGCCAGGCCAGCACGGGGGTGTTGGTGGCGTTTGGGCCGGGTGTGTTTGTGATCACGGGTAGTTGGGGTTGTAGGACGTTGATCTTCTTGCAGGCAAGGGGTGAGAGAAGCAGAAAGAGCACGAGCGTGAGACAAGCGAGCCAGCCGATCACGGGCCTGGCGGTAGAAAAGCTGTTTTTCATAATCATCATTCCTTTTCTTGACCCCAGAAATGCTGAAGCGAGTATATCTGTGAAGCGGGAGGGTGTCAAGGCATTAGATCGTCAAACGTTGAAAGCGGGGATCGGGGATCCCGCCTTCGCTCCTTCCTACTTCGCCAAAGGCTTCGTAGGACAGGCCGGTGCTATGGCGGGGCAGGCGGGGGTCGGAGGCCGGAAGCGGGAAAGTCCGACAAAGGGGGGTTGACAAGGGGAAAGAGTCGGGTATAATGTTTCGAAATGGGGCCGGGGAGGAACATATGAAGAGAACGAGAATGGTGTTGGTGGCGGCGATGCTGGTGCTGTGCAGCACGCAGGCGCAGGCCGCGGGAGAGGTGTACAAAGGGGCCTTGCTGGGGCTGATACC
>CBDVCL010000406.1:0-2778 GCA_965372475.1 uncultured bacterium
CGGCTTTCTCTACCTGGTGCGTCGATCCGTCGCCGTAGGGGCGGACCGATGCCTGCCGCGCCGTAGCCATTCGGGGCTGAACCCCTCAGGGGTGAAGTCCTTTAGCGAAGGCGGGTGTCCGCCCCTGGGAAGAAGGAAGAAGGATAGAGGGCGCCTGCCGGAATCCGATTCGAGATAAATGAGGATTCGCGGGAACTTGCCGCACCTCCCACGTGTCTTAATAGTAAAGGCAAAGATGGCTGGAATCCCAGGATGATTAGGGTTCCAGCCATCGGTCGTGTAGATGCGGGCCGCCGTGCGCACGCGTCTAGAAACCGGAGGAGAGGAATCATGCCGAGAAGAACCAGATGTCTTGTGCTGCTAACGGCCGTCACGTTCCTGGCGAGCATACCCCTCGCGTGGGGCGCAGCCGCCGCGGGCAAGATCACGAGCGTGAAGGAGTTGCAGCAGGTAGTGCTCGATATCTATCGGGCGGCCTTTGAGCGGGAGCTGGCGCAGACGGAGAAGATGCTCGCGCTGGGAAGGGCGGGAATAGAATCGCGGGAGCTTTGGCGCCAGATGCGCACGGAGAGGGAGGAAGCGAGGTGGCTGGGAGAGGACCTGCGGCGCGTCAAGGAAATGGTCAAGGGGATGGGAGAGATGGTGTTGTTTGAGCGCTGGTTCGAGAACGAGGTGGTGCAAACGCCGCACCTGGCGAGCGAGGGCATAGTAGACGGGTTCGAGGAGCGTCTGGCGGGCGTGGGGCAGGCGCTCAGGGCTCATGCCGCCGCGATGGCGGCAGATGACCGGGGAGCGGTGGCGAAAACGGGGCAGGAGCTGGGGGACGTGACGGACGAGTTCCGCTTTTTCTGTGAGAAGCTCGGGCGCGAGGTGAGATGGAAGATGTGGCGCGCTGAGTGGGAGGGTCACAAGGAAACCGACGGCGTGGCCGAGAAGCTCAAGCTGTTTGATGAGAAGCGTGCTGCCTACGAAGAGGCGGAGGCGAAGTTGATCGAGCAGAGGGGCGTCAGCCAAGGTGCACAAGCGCTCCTCGATCGGTACGGGCGAGAGCTGGAGCAGTTGCGGGAAGAGACCGGCGCATTGGCAGATGAGGTGAACGAGTTGGTGGGGATGGGGGGGTACAGGGGTGAGCGAGGCGGCAGGGGAGGGCAGCGAGGACGCGGCGGCAGGAGAGGCGGCGGCGAGCGCAGAGACTGAAGGGACGATCTTATGCCCGGCAAGAAGAGAAAGAAAGTCAAGCGCGGCAGAAGTTCCCTGGCCGTCGATTTGATATCGCTCGAAATACCGCCGAAGGTGATCGCGCGCATCCCGGCAGGCTTCGCTCAGAGCAGGGGGGTCATACCGATCAGCGAGGAGGAGGACGTCTTCACCGTGGCCATGGGCGACAGCCTGGATGTGGAGGCGATAGACGACCTGCGCCTGCTGTTGCGCAAGCCCGTGAAGGCGGTAGAGAGCGACCCCAAGACCGTGCAGAAGCTGATCAACAAGTACTACGGCGTGGGCGCCGATACGATAGAGAAGATAGTAGGGGCGGAGAAAGCAGGGGAAGAAAAGGAAGGAGCCCCGGCGTCCCAGCAAGCGTCCTCGGTCAGCGAGGAGGACCTCTCCCAGGACGCATCGATCATCCAGTTCGTGAACCAGATAATCACCGAGGCGGTACGCGAACGCGCCAGCGACATCCACATCGAGCCCTTCGCGGACGACCTCAGGATCCGCTATCGCATAGACGGGGTGCTGAAGAACGTCCCCGTCCCCGCCGCCGTGAAGCAATTCTCTCAGGCCATCATTTCGCGCATCAAGATAATGTCCCGCCTCAACATCGCGGAGAAACGCTTGACGCAGGACGGCAGAATAGAGGTCACGGCTGACGGCCACGAGCTGGACCTGCGCGTCTCGGTGATCCCCACCCTTTTCGGGGAAGACATAGTCGTCCGCGTCTTGGACAAGTCAAGCGTCCTCTTCGGTTTGGAACAGCTGAAGATGCCGCGCGCGACGCTGGAGCAGTTCAACTCGATCATACTCAAGCCGCACGGCATACTGCTCGTCACGGGCCCCACGGGGAGCGGCAAGAGCACTACCCTTTACGCGGCCCTGCAGAAGATCAATTCCCTGGACAAGAAGATCATCACCATAGAGGACCCTGTGGAATACCAGCTGAAGGGTGTAAACCAGATCCAGGTCAATACCAAGGTAGGCCTCAGCTTCTCGGCTGGCTTGCGGGCCATCCTTCGCCATGACCCCGATATCGTAATGGTGGGCGAGATCCGTGACCTGGAGACGGCGGAGATAGCCATTCGGGCCTCGCTCACGGGTCATTTCGTCTACAGCACGCTTCACACCAATGACGCCGCGGGAGCCATCACTCGCCTTCTCGATATGGGCATCGAGCCGTTCCTGGTGTCCTCCAGCGTCGAAGGGATCATGGCCCAGAGGCTGGTGAGGAAGATATGCACCCACTGCAAGGTCAGCTATTCGGCGGACGCGAAGGCGATCAGAGCCATGGGCTTCCCGGTCAAGGGCAAGAGGGTAAAGCTGCACAGGGGCAAGGGATGCCCCCGTTGCGAAGGCACCGGATACTACGGACGGGCGGGGATCTTTGAGCTCTTGCTGATAAACGAGGAGATCAAGGACCTCATCTTGAGCAGGACGTCGACGAGCGTGATCAAGAACAAGAGCAAGCAGCTGGGCATGCGCACGCTGAGGGAGGACGGGTGGGAGAAGGTGAAGTCGGGGCTGAGCACGATCGATGAGGTGATGCGCGTGACGCAGGAAGAGGAA
>CBDVCL010000407.1:0-2776 GCA_965372475.1 uncultured bacterium
GCAACTCCACGCGCCTCTCCGGCCCCTCGCCCATGCTCGGAGCGAAGAGGTTGCCCTCGCTAACGACCCTGGTGCCGCGCCCGGTGTTTACGCGCAACTTGTAGTTCGACAGCACGCCGCCGATCACCACGCCACCCTTGTCGTCCTTGCCGTCCCAGACCAGCTTCTCGGGGGGCTTGCCGCTACCGCGCAGGACGCGCACTATGTGGCCGTCCGGGTCGGTGATATCCATGCGCCACTCCGTGATGTCCATCCTCATCTCCTGCCCACCCATCATCGTTTTCATGTCAAACTCAGCCCGGGTCAGCGCGCCTCGCTCCAGCTCGCCTTCCTCCCGCTCCACTACCAGGGAGCGCGCCTTCTCGACCATGCGCTGTTCCCGCACCCGCTCACGCCTGGGAGGCAGGAAGCGATAGGTCAGCGACACGTAGTGCGTATTGCCCAGGTCGCCGAAGGGCACCAGCGCGTAGTTGATATTCACTCCCCACTGGCGCAGGCCGCCGCCGCACGAGAGTCCGCTCAGATCGCCCAGATCCAGCCCGTGCTCGCGGAACTTGTAGCCGCCTCGCAATACGAGGATCTCCCGCACCACCGCTTCGGCCCCGCCGTGAATCCAGAGATGGCTGTCCAAAGGGCGGTTCATCTCGATCGATATGGTAAGGCGGTTAGGCGAACGCCTCATAAAACGGTAGGCGAAGCCGGCCTTCAAGTCCGTCGGCAGCTTCTCGTTGAACTGGTAGCCGCTGTAAGACGTCAGATAGCTTACGGCGTTATTCACCCCCAGGCCCAGGGTCGCGCGTCCGTCGAGCATGAAAAGCATCGCGCCCAGGTCCATACCGAAGCCCATCGAGGACCGTTTCATCAGCGAGCTGTACAGGTATTTCCCGCCGGCGCCAAAGGCCAGGGACCCGAAACGCCAGCCTCCGGCGACCGTGGCAACCAGGTCAGAACAGGTGCCGGCTTCGGCGGTATCATCTGCGGTACTGTTGAAAGGCTCCAGCCAACCGTAGATAACACTCGCGCCATAGTCACCCATCCCCTCAGTGGGCCAGGCGACGGCGCCATAAAAGAAATTCATATCAGCGAAGTAGCTGAGGTACATCAGGTCCATCTCCGGCTTCAGCACCTGGACCAGCCCGGCGGGGTTCCAATGCACGGCGTTGTGGTCGTCGGCAAGGCCGACGAAGCTGCCCGCCATCGCCGCCGGCCGTACGCCGAATGGTATTTTCAAGAACTGGCGGCTGCTCGTCGCCAGCCCCGAGGCCGCCGCCACGGAGGTCACCAGCATCGCGGCAGCACAGAGAGGAATCGCTATTGCATTTCTCAGGCGAGCGTCCATGCTTTAGACCTTTGGCAGCATCTTCTTCAAAATGGCGATATTCTCCTTGCCATGCCTCTCCCCCAGCTCGGCCAAGCGTTCATTCATGCTGACCAGGATCGCCTTTACTACCCCCTGCCCCAGGCCTTTCTGAACGGCCAGCAGGCGGAACTCAAGCAGGGTCTTGAACGAAAGCAACATGCGGTCGTAGCCCTTGGCCACGTCCAGCTTGCTCTTGTTATCGATGATCTTCTTCGCGTTCAGCTCTCCTCCGTCCACGAGGCCGCCCTTATCGTTGAAATTGGCGTTCTTGAAGATATCAGGGAACTTGGCATTCACTTTCTCGACACTGCGCACCAGCATCGTCTTGGTCGCCTTGTCACCGACGATTGGGGCCAACTTGAAATAGAGGACATCACGCAACTGCTCATATATCATCAGCAGTTCGAAATCGTTCTGCTCTGCACTCAGCCTCTCCTTCTGTTCTTCGCTCTTGGCCAAGACATCTTCGGCCCATTTTTTCGTCTCATCGTCCGCGCCATCGGTGTCGATAGCCTTCTTCGCCTCTTCCTCCTTCTGGGCGTGCTCAGCCGCCTCTTTTTCGGCATCCTTCTTCACCTTTTGGAGCGCCACTTCCTTCTCGGCCAGCTGGGCCTTGAGCAGTTTACTCAGTTCCTTCTCCTTACGTGCGATCTCGGCTTCACGCTCCTTGAGAAGCTCCTCCCGCTGTTTGGCGTCCACGGTCTCCTTCTTCTCCTGCCCGCTTTCGCTGGCCAGGGCATCCCCGAAGACGTCGGCGAGATCTAATTTCATATCATCAGAAGCAGACAAAGCTATACTCCTCCAGGTTAAGTTTTATAAATGTTATCACTTCGATGGACGGGTGTCAATAGGAAGTGCACAATAGTGGAGTATGGACCGCGAAGCGTCGCCCTCTTACTGCCCCACGAAGCAAAACACACCCAAACGCAAATAGGGGCGCAGCATCCGCCGCCGCCAAAAAGCTACGGCGGACAAATTGCTGCGCCCCTACTTCTGCGGCGGAAATTGAATACCGCCCAATTAACTGATAATACTCGCCTCAACAGAGACGACCAGATATGTAAAGAAATCGCCATCGCTTTCCACGCGGTAGTCCCTCATCGCCTTGAAAAGCGCCTGGTTACCTATTTCTACCAGCCTATACACCGAGCGGTCCTGATCAGCCCATTCCATGGCAATCGTCACTACCTGGGGCATCACACTCCGTGCTAACATGCGCCTGTAGCTCACCTGCCGCAAGCGGAAAGGGTCAAAATGCCGTTCTTCAACCACCCCTGCCTCCTGCAGGCAGTCGATGTACCGCCGGAACTCCGCTTCTTTGCTCTTCTTGAGTTGGAGTTTCATTATCATCAATGCTAGTTTATAAACAAATTACGGGGGAGGAGTTAAGGGAGAGCTATTTTATCCAGCCCTAAA
>CBDVCL010000408.1:0-2772 GCA_965372475.1 uncultured bacterium
GTGAATATACTCGTAATCGGCAACGGCGGCAGGGAACACGCGCTGTGCTGGAAGTTGGCGCAGGGCGCTGAGGTGGAGAAGCTCTATTGTGCGCCGGGCAACGCCGGCACGGCGGAGTTGGCCGAGAACCTGCCCGTGAAGGCGGAAGACGTAGATGGTCTACTGAAGGCGGCGCAGGAGAAGTCCGTCGACCTGACCGTTGTTGGGCCCGAGGTACCGCTGGTCGCGGGGCTGGTGGACCGCTTTCACGAGGCCGGGTTGAATGCTTTCGGCCCGTCGGCGGCGGCGGCGCGCCTGGAGGGGAGTAAGGCGTTTGCCAAGCAGGTGATGCTGGAAAACTCCATCCCTACGGCCGAGGCGGGGATATTCGACGACTATGAAAAGGCGCAGGCCTACCTGGAGCAGAAGGGGGCGCCGATCGTGGTCAAGGCGGACGGCCTGGCCGCAGGTAAAGGGGTGATCGTCTGTAGCGAAGAGGCGTCGGCGGCGGCGGCCTTGAGATCGGTGATGGTCGACAGGCAGTTCGGCGAGGCCGGGAGCAAGGTGATGCTGGAGGAAATGCTGGAGGGGGAAGAATGCTCTATCCTCGCTCTTGCCGATGGTGAATCGGCCTTGCTCCTGCCTTCGTCGCAGGATCACAAACGGATAGGTGACGGCGACACCGGGCTGAACACGGGGGGCATGGGCGCCTATTCGCCGGCTCCCGTGGCGAGCGCTGAGCTGGAGAGGAAAGTGCTGGGGGAGATAGTGATGCCTACGATCAAAGCGATGGGCGCGGCCGGCTCGCCATTCAAGGGCGTTCTCTATGTAGGCGTGATGGTGACGGCGGCTGGCCCCAAGGTGTTGGAATACAACGTTCGTTTCGGCGACCCGGAAACGCAGGTGGTATTGGCCCGGCTCGGCTCGGACCTGGCGCCGCTGCTCGTCGCCTGCGAGGAGGGAAAGTTGGGCGGCATGAAGATCGACATCAAGGACGAGGCCGCCGTGTGCGTGGTGGCTGCCTCGGGCGGCTACCCGGGTTCATATGAGAAAGGGCGCGCCATCGAAGGGCTGGAGGGCCTGAAGGGACGGCAGGACGTCATCGTTTTTCACGCCGGCACGACGGAGCAGGAAGGAAGAACCGTCAGCAGCGGCGGTCGCGTGCTGGGTCTTACCGCGCTGGGGTCGGGCATCAAGGAGGCCCAGGAGAAGGTCTATGCGGCCCTCGCCGGCGTGAAGTTTGAAGGTATTTACTACCGGAAGGATATCGCGCACCGCGCTATTGGCCGGAAGTAGGACATCAGCTATTGCGCGGAGCGCGACACGGGTCTGTCCTGTTGTGCGATGAGAGTATCGCGTATCGGGCCGTTGGTCGGGGCTAGTCTGTCGTCTATCGACTATCGTCTATCGCGGGATCGTCATTCTTGACGCACGATAGCCGATCGCCCCATAGACGAACGATGAGACGATTGACATTTTCTGATTCCAGGTATAATATGTGGGTTTCAAAGTGGGGAGAAAAATGCCTCGAATAGGGATCATACTCGGCAGTAAGTCTGACCTACCGGTTATCAAGGCGGCCCTGGAAGTGTGCAAGAAGTTCGGCGTGGAGGCGGACCTTCATATATCCTCGGCGCACCGCAATGCCGAAGACACCGCGCACCTGGTTGAAGGCGCGGGGAAAGCGGGATGGGAAGTGATTATCGCCGCGGCGGGAATGGCCGCGCACCTTGCCGGTACGGTCGCCGCGCGTACCGTGATGCCGGTGATCGGCATTCCGCTGGCGGGGGGTGTGGATGGCGGCCTGGACGCCCTGCTTTCTACCGCGCAGATGCCGCGGGGCGTGCCTGTCGCCTGTGTCGCCGTAGGCGAGGCGGGGGCTCATAACGCCGCGCTCCTGGCCGTGCGCATCCTCGCCGTGAAGTACCCCGAGCTGGGGCGCAAGCTGGAGAGTTATCGGCGCGAGCTGCGCGACAGGGTGCGCAAGGCCGACCGCGGCCAGGCCAAGGGCAAACGCCGGGGCAAGAAATAGTGCGCTGATTACGCTGATGACTGCGGCGCGGATTACGCAGATGGCTTACGTTCGAACCTATCCGCGCAACCAGCGAGAAATCAGCGGAAGCCGCGGAATTCTCGCGGACTCGCGGAAGCTTTTCCGCGCACTCCGCGCCCTGCCTGCCCGCCATAGCCCTTCGGGGCTGAGCCCCTCAGGGGCGAAGTCCTTTAGCGACGGCGGGAGCGAGCGACCTATCCTCCGAAACGTGAGCGAAGGGGTCCGCGTTCTCCGCGAGGATAGGCTAGAGAAAAAACGAGTATGAAGACAGGGCAAAAAGAAGACATAAAGAAGACGCTCTCTGTGATCAAGGAGGGCGGGGTCGCCGTCTTGCCTACCGAGACGGTATATGGCCTTGGCGCGGACGCTGCCAATAAGGCGGCGTTGGCGAAAATATATGGGATCAAGGGGCGCGACTGGCGCAAACAACTGGCGCTGGCGGTGCGCGATGTTTCCTGGCTGAGCAGATGGGACCTGAGACTGAGCACGGAGCAGAAGAATGTTCTCAGCGCTTTCTGGCCCGGCCCTTTAACGCTGGTGGTTAGAGCGGCGAGCGAGGAATTGACCAAGCTGGAGGCGGTATTCGAAGAGACGGTAGCTTTGCGTTGTCCTGACCATCCGCTTCTTCAGCGCCTCTTGCGCGGGCTTGACCGGCCGATCGCCTTGACCAGCGCCAACCGCTCCGGGGAGGATGCGCCGGTTGACTTGAAGGAAGTGGACGAAGATATCCTCGCCCAGGC
>CBDVCL010000409.1:0-2767 GCA_965372475.1 uncultured bacterium
CTTTGTAACGAATATCCCAGGTGAGTTCTCAGTTATGATTTGTGATTTGTGAGTTACTAGAGATGATAGTCCATAGCAGCTCATAATTCATAACTCACAACTCATAACTCAAAGGGAGGATATGATGCTCTTAGCAACCCAATATTACAGACCACCTTTTCCAAACAAGAAGTACTGGAAAAACGACCTGCGCAAGATGAAGGAATCGGGACTGAACGCGCTGCAGCTCTGGGCGCCCTGGGGATGGTGTGAACCCGAGCCGGGAGTGTTCCGCTTCCAGGACTATGACGAGCTGGTCAACCTCGCCCGCAAGAACGGCCTCGGCGTCGTGATCAGCACCATCGCCGAGATCCATCCCTACTGGCTGTTGCGCGAGTACCCCGACGCGGTGATGATAGACCACACGGGGCGCAAAGTCAGCTCGGGGCCGCGCGGCGAGTGCATCGTCGGCCTCACCCCGGGCGGCTGTACCGACAACCCCAACCTGGCGCGGGCGATGGAGACTTTTCTCAAGACCATCGCCATGCGCTATGCCTCGGCGAAGAACCTGCTCGGCTGGGACGCCTGGAACGAGCTGCGCTGGCACGTGGGGGCAACCGGATACGTCTGCTACTGCCGCCACACTCTCAAGGCCTTCCGCGATCACCTCAAGGACAAGTACAAGAGCCTGGACGGCCTCAATGCCGCCTGGAAGCGCCGCTACTGCTCCTGGGACGACGTCGAACCGGGGAGAATTCCGCGCAGTCCATATACCGAGATAATGGAATTCGCCCGTTTTCTCACTTTGCGCGCCAAGCGGCACGCCGATTTCCGCTGCCGCGCCATCAAGTCCGCGGACAGTGACCATCCCGTGCTCGCGCACGCGGGAGGTCCCGCCAACGATTACACGGCCAACGGCTTCGAACAGCCCATCTCGCGCGGCAACGATTTCGACCTCGCCGATGTGTTGGACGGCTTCGGCTGTTCCCATTTCCCCTTCTGGTGGCAGACGCTGGACGAGTACGGTTTCGGCCTGCGTGTGGAGACGAGCCGTGCCGCGGCGCGCGGCAAGATCTGCTGGGTGAGCGAGCTGCAGGGCGGCTCCTCGCGCACCGGCCACACCGCCGAGGCAAGCGTGGCGGCGGCGCCGCAGCAACGCTGGGTCTGGAACAGCTACGCCAGGGGGGCGAAGGCGGTCATCTTCTGGTGCTGGCGCGACGAAGTATTCGGCTCGGAATCATCGGGCTTTGGCCTGGACGGCAGTGACGGCCTGGCGGCCGAGCGGCTCAAAGCGATGAAAGTCACGGGCAAATTGCTCGAGCAGCATGACGAATTACTACAGGCCTACGCTCCCGATCAGCCCCGCGCGGCAGTGGTCTTTGAGCCCGACTGCTACTACCTCGACTGGGCCGAGAACGGTGAGCAGGATTACGCCCCCGCCAGCCACCAGGCCTACCTGCGCATCATGGAGCACCTGCACATCCCCTACGAAGTGCTGGAGAGCTCGCATCTCGGCGCGCTCGAGCACTTGAAACTCGTGGTCCTTCCCTGGTCCCTGGTGGTGAAGCCGCAACTGGCCGAGCAGCTTGTCGCTTTCGTGAAGAGGGGCGGTACTCTCATCTGCGAGGCCGAGACCGACTGCTTTGATCCCCTCGGCTTCTACCGCTACCCGGGGCCCGAGCGCAGCTTCGCCCATCGCTTCGGCCTCAGCGACGGCGGCAGGCGCCGCAACGCGATCGACGATTTCGAGGTGAAGCTTGGCGGCAAGTCCCTGAAGATAAAGACCAGCCAGTGGCTCACCCCCCTCGACTGGAAAGGAGCGGCCACCATCTCGCCGGGCACGAAACTGGCCGCAGCGAAGAAGGTGGGCCAGGGCCACGTCTATGTGCTCGGCACTTCAGCCGGCCACGCCTACGCGCGCTCGCCTTACGCCGATCTCGAGCTGTTTGTTGGCCACCTCGCGGCGCAGGCTGGCGCCCTGCCTGATTTCCGGATCACCCCCCCCGGCAAGAAGGGCACGGGCATCTACCAATTCAGGACGGGACTATCAGGGGACAAGAGGCTCTTCTTCATCATCAACGGCGGCAATGCGGGCAACTTCAAGATAGAAGGCCCCGCGCATGCCTTGAAGGGAGTCAAGGCCGTGCGCGACCTGGCAGGCAATAAGAAGATCCCCCTCAAGGCGGCGAAAGGCAAGGCTGGCTTCACGGTTGCCGTCGCCAAGGGTGGCTACGTCATTCTCGCCACCACTTGATCCTTTTCACAGCTTGCTACACATTCTCACAGTAGACAATGATGATACCCAGATCACACAGCAGGTGGCTCACCAGCACCGCGTAGATATTGCCGTAACGGTGCCGCAGCCAGCACCAGCCCAAACTTCCCGCGAAGATCAGGGGCGCGAAGAGCAGGGCGGTGAGCGGCGTGAAGAGCAGTCCCACCGTCAGCAGGTGATACTGGATGAAGCAGAAGGAAACGAGCAGCGACGAGGGAACGGCGCCATGGCTCTGCCTGAATCCCCCGTAGAGATAGCCCCGCCAGAACAGCTCTTCTATTACCGCGTTGCCGACGGTGAAATACACAAGAAAAGCGGGGTGCCGCAAGTCGCCCAGTCCCCAGCCCGTAAGCAAGGCCTTAATCTTCTCCCCCTCCACCAGCGCCCCGCCGAAAAGCCGGAAGAATCCCCACACCAGGACGAGGCAGGCCAGGCCCGCAACCAATCCCGCCGCCGCGGCGCGCCCGATTCGTCCACCTTTCAGGCCGAGCGCCCCGCCAAGCGGGCTCCCCT
>CBDVCL010000410.1:0-2758 GCA_965372475.1 uncultured bacterium
CATACCGCTTTCGGTACAAGAGGTGGCGCAGCGGCTTCGATCGGACAAGTCGACCTGCTACAGGATGCTGATGACCCTGTATAAGGCGGGGTACGTGGTGCGGCAGGACGATTCGAAGTTCTTCAGCCTCAGCTACAAGGTCGTATCCCTGAGCAGGAATCTTTTGGCCGAGAACGAGGTGTCCAGGCTGATTCAGCAGGAGCTGCGTGCGCTGGCGGTCGTCACCCAGGAAACCCTGCATTACTCGGTGCTCGACAGGATGGAGACGGTGCTCGTTCAGCGGGTCAAGGGCACGCAGTTGGTCAACGTGGACTTCCAGATCGGAGACCGTTCCCCTCTGCACTGCACTGCCATCGGCAAGGCGATCCTTGCCTTTCAGAACGTACTGTTTGTAGAGGAGGTCATCGCGGCGGGGCTACCGAGGAGGACCGCTTACACGATTACTGATCCGGAAGGGCTCCGCAGCGAGCTTCACCGTGTCCGTTCGATGGGATATGCCGTGGACGATCACGAGTTCTCCGACACCATGCGCTGCATCGCCGTACCTCTGTTTGAGGGGGGAGGACTCGTGAGCGGAGGGTTCAGCATCTCCACCCCGGACTACCGCATGAGCCCCGACCGGATCGAGGAGCTCAGGGACCTCCTCTTGAAGGCCTCCAGGAAATTCTCTCGACAGCTTGGCGGCATGCCCTGGCAGGCTTGAGCACCGGGCGCCGCTTCGCCAATCCCGATATCGACATTTCGTCCTACCGCGCGCACACCCGGCTCCGCCTCGTTACCTGATAAGATGCCTGTTTTTGCGGGCAGGCGGCTTCGATGTTACCTGCCTGGTTCATTATTAGAGTCATAAGATTAGAACTCAAGTGCTCGAACCAATATGTGTTGACAGGTATCAATTTTTGTATTAGAGTTGTTAAGGAAAGGCAGCAAAGGCGGCGATCCTCGCCTGCCTGCCGCCGGGTCGTTCGGCAAGGCGTCTTCCCTAGGGAGTGCGGGGTTCGCGGGCAATACCGGAGTGAAGGGGGTTGCCGGTGAAGATGCTCATCGACAGCCGGTGGGTCGAAGCTTCCAACGGCGCGACCTTACCGGTTCACAATCCTGCCACGGGCGAGGTGCTGGACATGGTTCCCGAGGCCACGGAGCAGGATATCCGGCAGGCGCTGAAGGCCGCCGAAGCGGGAAAGGAGCGCATGAGCAGCCTGCCCGCCCACGAGCGCGCCGCGATCCTGCTCCGCGCCGCGGCGGCCATGACGGCGAACCAGGAGGAGCTCAGCCGCCTGCTGGCCAGGGAGAACGGCAAGCCGATCCGCCAGACCCGGGAGGAGGTGGAGGCCGCAGTACGCATCTTCCACGGTTTCGCGGAGGAATCCAGGCGGCTGTTCGGCAAGAGCATGTCCCTCGACATGGTTCCCGGCATGGAACGGCACTTCGCCTTCACCATCAGGCAGCCCGTCGGCGTGGTGGCCGCCATCGTGCCCTTTAATTACCCCGTCGAGCTATACGCCCACAAGGGCGCCGCGGCGCTGGCGGCAGGAAACGCGGTTATTCTCAAGCCCCCGAGCGACTGTCCCCTGACATTGTTACGCATTGCGAAGCAGCTTGAGGACGCAGGCCTGCCGCGGGCCGCGCATCAGGTGCTCACTGGTCCCGGGGCAACGGTCGGCGAGGCTCTGGCCCGGGCTCCCGGAGTGCAGCTGGTCTCCTTCACCGGGAGCGCCGCCGTGGGCGTGCGCATTTCGAAGCTGGCCGCGAAATCCCTGAAAAAGGTGCACCTCGAACTGGGGGGTAATGACGCCACCATCATCTGCGCGGAAACCGACTTGGAGAGGGCGGCGGAAGCGGTCGTGCTGGGCAGGCTGGCGCGGGGAAACGGCCAGATTTGCTGTGCGGTTAAACGGGTGTTCGTGGCCTCCGGCGTGTGCGAGCAGTTCGCTGATATCCTGGCGGCAAAGACCGGCAGCCTGAAGGTGGGCGATCCCCTGGACGAGGCCACTGACGTCGGGCCGTTGATCAACGAGGAAGCCGCCCGGAGAGTGGAGGAAGACATCCGCGAGGCCGCCAGCCAGGGCGCGGTGATACGCGTCGGCGGGTCGCGCAGAGGGTGTTTTGTAGACCCCACGGTCCTGACCTCCGTGCCCTCGAGCGCCCGCCTGCTGCGCGAGGAAACCTTCGGACCGGTCGCGCCGGTGGTGCCATTCGAGACCATCGACGAGGCCGTGGCCCTGGCCAATGACAGCCCGTACGGGCTTCAGGCTGCAGTGTTCACGAATGATATATCCACCGCCCTTGATGTCGCTTACCGGCTGGAGGTGGGAGGTGTTATAGTGAACTGGTCCTCCGCAGTCCGCGTGGAAAACCTGCCCTTCGGTGGCGTGAAAATGAGCGGTCACGGCAGGGAGAGCATTCACGATACGCTGCTGGAAATGACCAATCAGAAGACAGTTCTCCTGCATGACGCACTGTCCGCCTTTGGCGGGCGGTGATGGCCGGAGAAAAACTATGAAACAATAAAGCCAAAAAAATATTTTAAGGAGGAACGAACAATGAAAACCAAACTTGTGATCGCACTGGCCCTCTCGGTTCTCTTGCTGCTCCCCACGGCCCTTTTCGCCAGAGGGAAGCAGGAACCACCGGAACCACCGGCACCCGCGGCCAGGCCGTACGAAGGGGCGTCTATCAACCTGGGCCTGCTGGCGCGGGGGATATCGGACGCGCTGAAACCTTACCTTGCCGACTTCACCGCCGAAACCGGCATCCG
>CBDVCL010000411.1:0-2750 GCA_965372475.1 uncultured bacterium
CGCTTGTCGCTCGTGTAGACCTGCGCAAACCCGAGCAACGAGGAACGAGCAACCAGCACCGACCTAAACATCCAAATTCTCCACCAGCAACGCATTATCCTCTATGAACTTCTTACGCTTCTCCACGGCATCGCCCATCATCGTGCTGAACATCTTCTCAGCCGCCACTGCGTCCTCAAGCTTGACCTGGACAAGAGTACGCACGGCCGGGTCCATTGTCGTCTCCCAAAGCTGGATAGGATTCATCTCGCCCAGTCCCTTGTATCGCTGTATGTAGACTCCCCGGCGGCTCAACTCCATTATCCTCTCGGCCATCTCTACGGCTGATTCCGTCTCGCTGACATCTTCATTGTTGACGAGCCGGTAGGCGGGCGCCTTTCTCTTCCGCTTTCCCTCCTCCGCTTCGCCCGAAGGCGACAAGGAGCCGATCTCGAAACCAAGCGCCTGGAAGCTCTTGACCAACCGCTCTAACTCACGCAGTTCCGCTATCTCTTTGACAGGGATAACGCTGAAGGCCACGCCTGGCGCCTCGGTGGGGGCCGCGACCTCCTTTTTACCCTTGCCTTGCTTCTTCTTTTTCGTCTTCGTCTTGCGCGCGGGCCGTTCCTTGCCGCCGTTGACCAGCGTTTCGTATTCCCGCTCATTGTAAAGGAACTCAGCCCCGCCTTCGCCCCGGTAGAGGTAAAGCGGTTTCTTCTTCTTGCCGCCAAAGATCTCGAAGCACTTCCTCATATCGAGCTCCCGCCGCGCGAAACGCCGTGCCAACTTAGAGAGGGAGATTATTAATCTCACCGCGCCCGGCAATTGCGCCCTGCCTATCTTGACGAAGCGCCCGTCCTGGCGATGATACAGGCTTATGTCCTTGATAATGTTATCCAGCAGGAAGGCGTTAAGCTGCTCGTCGTTCTCCATGTATCGCTCGAACTTCCCCTTCTTTATCTTGTAGAGCGGCGGCTGGGCGATGTAGATATACCCCTCCTCTATCAGTTTCTTCATCTGGCGATAGAAGAAAGTCAGCAGCAAGGTGCGTATGTGCGCTCCGTCTATATCAGCGTCGGTCATGATTATCACCTTGTGGTAGCGAAGCCTTTCGATATTGAACTCCTCCTCGCCCACACCCGTGCCGATAGCGGTGATCATGCAACCGATCTCCTCGTTCGCCAGCACCTTATCCAGCCGCGCCTTTTCCACGTTGATTATCTTGCCCTTCAGCGGCAGGATCGCCTGGAATCGCCTGTCACGCCCCTGCTTGGCCGTGCCGCCGGCTGAATCGCCCTCGACGAGGAATATCTCGCTCAACTCCGCGCTGCGCTCAGAGCAGTCGGCCAACTTTCCGGGCAGTCCGCCTATCTCCAGCGCGCCTTTGCGCCTGGTCAGCTCGCGCGCCTTGCGCGCGGCACTGCGCGCCTCGGCCGCCACTATGCTCTTCTTAGTCACGCGCCGCGCCAGGCCCGGATTCTGTTCAAAGAAACTTATCAGCCCCTCGTAGACTACCGATTCCACCTGGCCCTTCACCTCGCTGTTGCCCAGCTTCATCTTCGTCTGTCCCTCGAACTGGGGATCCCTCAGCTTTACGCTGACCACGGCTACCAGGCCCTCGCGCACATCGTCGCCGGTGATAGGCATGTTATCCTTGATCAGCTTGTTGCGCCGGGCGTAATCGCTCACCACGCGCGTAAGCGCCGACTTGAAACCGATCAGGTGCGTACCACCCTCGCGCGTGTTAACGTTATTGGCATAGCTGAAGATGTTCTCGGCATAGCTATCGTTGTATTGCAGGGCGACCTCGACTTCAAGCTCCTGCCGCTTGGCGTCGATGTATATCGGCGTATTATGCAGGACCTCCTTCTCCTCGTTGATGTGCTTGACGAACGAGACCAGGCCGCCCTTGTACTGGAACACCTCTTCGCGGCCCTTGCGCTCGTCGCTGAAGGTTATCTTTATTCCCCGGTTAAGGAAGGCCAGTTCGCGCAGGCGCGTGGCGAGAACATCATAGTTGAACTCCAGCGTCTCAAATATTTTGGGGTCTGGCTTGAAGAAAGTGCGCGTGCCCGTCCTTTTCGCCTTGCCCAGGCGCCGCACCGCGCCGGTCGCCTTGCCACGGCGGTACTTTTGCTCCCAGATGAAACCGTCGCGGCGCACCTGAACCTCCATCCACTCGGAAAGGGCGTTAACCACTGAAACACCGACTCCGTGCAGTCCCCCCGATATCTTGTAAGCCTTGTCATCGAACTTGCCGCCCGCGTGGAGCATGGTCATCACCACTTCCAGCGCCGACTTGTCTTTCTTCACGGGGTGCTTCTCTACCGGGATGCCGTCGCCGTCATCAGCCACGGTGACGCTGTTGTCGGCGTGTATCACCACCTCTATATTACTGCAGCGCCCAGCCATGGCCTCGTCAATGCTGTTGTCGGTCACCTCGTAGACCAGATGGTGCAATCCGTCCACGCCAGTGCTGCCGACATACATCGCCGGCCGTTTCCTTACCGCATCCAGGCCTTCGAGGATCTGTATCTGGGCGGCGCCGTAACTGCTGTCCTTCTTTTCCGGCTTCGGCTCGGCCTTCTTTTTTTCGACCGCTTTCTTCGCCATAGGATTGCTCTTCTTATTCGTCACCGAACTGAGGAATTATGAATTCTGAAGGCTGAATTGTGAATTGAAGCTTCATTCAGCATTCATAATTCAGCGTTCACCACTCCGCTTCGACGCTATCTTGAATATCAGCCGCTCCACCTCTTCCTCCACTAGCG
>CBDVCL010000412.1:0-2750 GCA_965372475.1 uncultured bacterium
ATAGGCGGAGCGTGACGTAACGGGCCAACTGCTCCGGCACGACTTCCAGAACGATGGCAGAGGCGCCCGCTTCTTCCAGCGCAAGCGCGCCGCGGGTGATCCGAAGTGCTTCCTTCGATGTCTTCCCTTGCAGCCTCAGGCCCCCCAATTGCGCCGCGAACTGCGGCGTGACCCCCACGTGTCCCACCGCAGCTACGCCGGCCTTCGTCATTGCTTTCACCAAAGCCGCCCGTTCCACTCCCCCCTCTACCTTGACGGCGTCGGCGCCCGCCTCGGCCAATCGTTTTGCTTCCCGCACCGCCTGCTTCACGCCCTTCTTGAGTGAGCACAAGGGCAGGTCAGCCCATAGCACCGCCTTCCTCACCGCCGGGCGCACCGCACGCAGGTGGTGGAGTATCTCGTCCAGCGAAACGGACACCGTAGAATCAAGCCCGAAAACAACCCAGCCCAGCGAGTCGCCGACCAGTATCACGTCCACGCCAGCATCATCCATCAGGCGCGCCGAGAGGTAATCATATGCGGTAAGGGCGACTATCTTGCGTCCTCGCCTTTTCATTCTTTTCAGCGCGTTGCGGTTAGTCATCATCTCGGCAAACTCAAATGTTATTGCGGATTGGGCTCCTGCAAATCCGCAATCCGCAATCGAAAATCCAAAATACTATCACTTACTTATCGGCGTATAGTACTCCTTGCCCGTCTCGATCGCCGCGAGGTGGTCGACAAGGTCATCAAGGTCGGCACTGCTGTGCACGAAATCTATGCTCGACGTATTCACCACCAGGGCGGGGCTATCGTGGTAATGATAAATGAAGTAGTTGTAAGCCTTGTTTATCTCCTCAAGGTATTCCGGGTCGATATCCCTCTCGAAAGAACGGCCGCGCATCTTCACCCGCTCTTGCAGAACATCGTTGCTTGCCTGGAGAAAAACGATCTTGTCGGGGATCGCGACACTGGCGGACAGCATCGTATTCAGCTTCTCGTATATCCGCAGTTCCTCGTCGTCGAGCACGACATTGGCGAATATGCTGTCCTTGAAAAAAATATAGTCGGTGACCAGGGTGGAGCGAAACAGGTCCGACTGCCGCAGTTGTTCCTGCTGGCGGAAACGCGAGATGAGAAACCACAACTGGGTCTGAAAAGCGACGCCGCCCATGTCCCGATAGAACTTATCGAGGAAAGGGTTCTCCTCTACCTCTTCCAGCACCAGGCGCGCGTTGAGCTTGCGGCCAAGCATCTCCGCCAGGCTGGTCTTGCCTACGCCTATCGGCCCCTCAACGGCGATGTATTTGCCCTTCAGGCTGTCTTTATCCACAGATTTCACCCCAACACCCCGCCTTTGGCGGGTGGCGCCCGCCCGCCGTCGCCAAGGCTATGGCGGGTAAACTCCGGGACGCCACTACTGCTTTGCTTTTTCCTTGCCGCTTTTTCCTTCCCGCTTTTTCCTTTTTCCTTTCCTACCTCCTTCGTGGCTCAACTCCCGCCACAACGTTCCAATCCGCTTGCGCAGAACCGGGTGCACCACCCCGGGCGCTATCTCCGCCAGGGGGTGCAGCACGAATCCCCGCCTGTGCATGCGCGCATGGGGCACGGTCAATCCGCCGCCCCTTATCACCCGCCGCGAGTATAACACCAAGTCCAGGTCTATCTCCCTCGGCCCGTTCCGGCAGCGGCGCCGGCGCCCCACTTCCTTCTCGATCTGCTTCAGCCTGCCCAGTAATTCGCGGGGCGAAAGTCCCGTCTCCACTTGTGCCACCCCGTTGAGGAAGTCGGGCTGATCGCGATACCCTTCGGGCTTGGTTTGGTAGAGCCGCGATACCTTTAGCGGCCTTACCCCGGGAGTCTTCCCCAACAACCCGAGCGCTCGCTCGATGTTCTTGCCCCGGTCGCCCAGGTTCGAGCCAAGTGCGATGTATGCTACCGTCATGGTCGAGTATTGGGTGATGAGTAGTGGGTATTGGGTCGGCCTCTAAGTCGGCACTCAATACTAGTAACGCATGACAGGACAGGCCCGTGGCGCTGCGCGCTACTCAATACCCAATACTCAATACCCGCTACTTCCCCTCTTCGGCTACAGAAATGAAATACGAGTTCATCATCGCCCAGTAGATATAATTCGAGATCTTCTTGACCGTTCCGTAAGGCAAGTCATCCAGCTTGGGCAACAGCTTGCTGAGCTCAGCCATCTGCAGGTCCCGTATCGCCCGCACGCACTCCCACACCTCCCAGGGGACGCTGCTGTTGCGTTTCTCCATGGCGGCGTCATCCGGAGGGAAAAAGATCTTCCGGCAACGCTCGGCCAGTTCCTCGTAGCTCAGCTTGTTCTTGGCCTTCCCTTTCTTGCCGCGGCCGCCGACCATGCGCGCGAGAAGATACCCATAGGCCACGCTCCGGTCAAGAAGGGCCTCGTATTCCTTCTCCCTGCCGGATCGCGCTTTCTCAGGCAGGTCCTTGCTTATGGCTTTCTTGGTAGTGTCCTTGATGCGCGCGACCAGCGACCAAACGGCGGGGTTCACGTCATTCACCAGCCGGCGGCGGGACTCATCCTTCCCCCCGACTTCCTTCCAGAACGCTTCGTAGAGTTTACGGTATTCCATGATTCCTGACCCCGTGCAGTATACTGATACACTTTACTGCGTGCAATTATATAATATGAGAGGGGGTATGTCTACAAGTAGATTCGCCATGCAGGGCATACGGTATACGGTAGACAGAAAACGGGGAATGCTTCGCCCGCAATTCCCCGTATACCG
>CBDVCL010000413.1:0-2746 GCA_965372475.1 uncultured bacterium
ATCATAAAACAACCATCACTGCCAAGACTGCAAGCCCTATCTCTTGATTTTTGATTTCAGATTTCCGATTGTTGATTTTCAACACGTGAATCGCCAATCAGCAATCACAAATCTAAAATCATTACCACCACTAGAACAGCAAGCCCTACGGAGATGAAAAGCATATAATTCTGCACCAACCCCGTTTGCAGGCGGCGCGCATGCTTTCCTCCCCACTTGACGATGTCCGCCACGCCGTTCACCGCTCCGTCCACGAAGCGGAGGTCGAAGTAGCCCTTAAACTTTGACACTACCACGGTGAGCCAGGCGCTGCCGTTTACGGCGCCGTCAATTATCGTGTTATCGAACCACCTCAGGCCCGCGGCGAGTTTCAGCGTGCCCTTGATAACGGTCGCGTCATACAGCTCGTCGAAATACCATTTATTGTAGAAGAGCTTGTACACCGCGGGGAAAGCGCGCGGGAAATAGTCATCGGCAATGGCCTTTTTCTTATAGATAAGCCAGGCAAGAATAATACCGAATGCAGCGATCGCCAGCGAGATCATCATCACCACGGGGGGGCCATGTGCCGCCTCCGGAGCCCCGTGCTCCGCCGCTTCAAGCACAGCGGCCCCGTGTCCACCCTCCAATAGCTTGTTCTCTACCCCCCATTTCCCCGCGGTAAGAGACATTACCGCAAGGATCCACAGGGGCACGGTCATGCTCGCCGGGCTCTCGTGCGCGTGCACCTTGGCGTCACGCGCCTCGCCCGTAAAGGTCATGAAGATCAAGCGGAACATGTAGAACGCGGTCAGCCCCGCGGTAATAGTGGCAATTACATATATGAGATAACCATGATGCCCGCCCCAGGCAAAAGCGGCGTGCAGTATCGCTTCCTTTGAGTAGAAGCCGGACAAGAAAGGCACCCCGGCAATAGCGCAAGTGGCGATCAGCATCGTGTAAAAGGTATGCGGCATCTTCTTTCGCAGGCCGCCCATCTGCCGCATATCCTGGGTGCCAGAGCCGTGTATCACACTGCCTGAGCATAAGAACAGGCAGGCCTTGAAGAAAGCGTGCGTCATCAGGTGGAACATCGCCGCCTTCATCGAACCCAGCCCCAGGGCCATCATCATGTAGCCCAACTGGCTCAGGGTCGAATAAGCGAGCACACGCTTGATATCGAACTGGGTAAGCGCGATCGTCGCGGCGAGGAAAGCTGTTATCGTGCCGACCACAGCCACCACCATCAGCGCCGCGGCAGACGCCTCGAACATGAAGAATACCCGCGCCACCAGGAATACCCCCGCCGCGACCATGGTGGCGGCGTGGATCAGCGCCGAGACCGGCGTCGGGCCTTCCATGGCGTCGGGAAGCCAAACGTGCAACGGCACCTGGGCGCTCTTGCCCACGGCGCCGATGAATACCAGTATCGCGGTGGCGGTGAGCAAACCCGGCGCCATCACGGACAGGTTGTCCTGGATATGCGCGTAGTTCAGGTCACCGAACTGCCTGAAAAGGATCAGCACAGCTATCGCCAGGCCAACGTCGCCGATGCGCGTGGTAATGAAGGCCTTCTTGCCGGCATCCGCGGCCGATTTCTTCTCGAACCAGAATCCGATGAGGAAATACGAACAGACGCCCACCAACTCCCAGCATATGTATAATTGGGCGAAATTATTCGCCAGGATCAAGCCCATCATGGCAAAAGTAAAGATGTTCAGGAAGCCGAAGTAGCGTGAAACACGCGGGTCGCCGTGCATATAGCCGATGGAATAGATGTGTACCAGCAGAGACACCGTCGCCACGACCAGCAGCATCACAGCAGTGATGCCGTCAACGAGTATCCCCAACGAGAGCGTGTACCGGCCGAAGACCGCCCAGGTGAAGCCGGTTTCGTATGCCTCGGCGCCGTTCAGCACCTCGAAGAAGATGTAGTAAGAAACGAACGCGGTCACGGAGATGGAGGTGATCGCGCAGATAACCCCCGCCTTCTGGTTGTGACGTCCCCAGGCGATTATCAGCCCACCGGTCATTAGTGGAATTATGGGTATTAGAAATGCATATTCAATCATCAGTGCTGTTGCTCGTTGCTAGCCCTTCGGTCGTCCTCAGGGCCCTTCACGCCCTGAGAGAGAGAAGCGAATCGAAGGGTTGCTCGTTGCTAAGAGTCACCATTTCATTAGGTTGATCTTCTCTGCGTACAACGACTTCAGGTTCCTGTATATTGCCAATACAAGAGCCAATCCAACCACCGCCTCCGCGGCGGCGACCGTGATTATGAAAATCACGAACATCTGCCCTCCCATGGCGCCTGGCGCCAGGAAGCGGTTGAAGGCCACCATGTTTATGTTCGCGGCATTCAGCATCAACTCCAGCGACATGAGGATGGCGATCACGTTCCGCCGCGTGAAAACGCCATATATGCCGATAGAGAAGAGTATCGCTGATAGTACGAGATAATGTTGGAGCGTTGTTTCCATTATTGCAGTTGCTAGCCCTTCGGTTACCCTCAGGGCCCTTCCGCCCTGAGCGAGCCTCTAGATTTCATGCCGTTCGCTCACCGCGAGTCGAAGGGTTGCTCGTCGCTAGTTGCTCGTGCCTCCGTCGTCCTCACGCCGCGTAAACAGGATCGCGCCAACCATTGCCGCCAGGAGCAAGAGCGACGCCACCTCGAACGGCAAGACGTAGTCCGTCATCAGGGCCTCGCCGATGGCCGCAGTGGTGCCCAATCTTCCTTCGTTCAGGCGCGGCGCCGGCGGCGGCTCCA
>CBDVCL010000414.1:0-2742 GCA_965372475.1 uncultured bacterium
CATGTAATGGAGTTGTTAAGCCCCGACTATGACATCATGCCCTACTTTTACAACCCTAACATTGAGCCGCGGCAGGAGTATGAACGGCGCCTGGCAGCGGCGCTGAAAGCTTGCCCCGGCCTGGCGGCGGGGCCCTACGACCACGATGCCTGGCGGCAGGCGGTGGCGGGATTGGCAGATGAGGCAGAAGGGGGCGAGCGCTGCTCGGTTTGCTATCGTTTCCGCCTCGAACGATGTGTGGACGAGGCGAGAGAGCGGGGCGCGACGCACCTTGCCAGCACGTTGAGCGTTGGCCCTGCCAAGAAGGCGGCGGAGATAAACCGCGTCGGCGGCGCGGCCGTATCGGCGCGGCGGCTGGATTTCCTTGAGGCCGATTTCAAGAAGAAAGACGGCTTCAAGCGAAGCGTGGAGCTATCCGCTCGGCTCGGCCTGTACCGGCAAGACTATTGCGGCTGTTCTTTCAGCCTGGAAGCGAGAAAGTCGCAGGGCGAGAAATAGCTTGATTTTAGGTGCGAGGAAAGGTTTAATTAGAGCCGCAAAATGCAAACCGAGGGAGAATAAATATGGCCGAGAAGAAAGCGAAGAAGAAATGGGACATGGGCAAGTTGATCGGCAGTTTCCTGCTCTTGCTGATAATTATTCTTTACTTTATCGGTCCCGGCTGGATGGACCAGGTCCAGCTTATCTCCGATGATTACAAGTTCAAGGTGCGTGGCCCGCGCGATCCGGGCGACGAAGTGGTGATCGTAGCCGTCGACGACAAGAGCCTGACCGAGATGGGCCGCTGGCCCTGGTCGCGTGATGTGCACGCGCGCCTCTTGGACAGGTTGGCGGAATACAAGGTGAAGGTAGTGGGCCTGGACATCTTCTTCCCTGAGCCGGAGGTGACGTCGGCACGCCTTCAGCTTGAGCAGCTCGAGAAGTCCGCCCTGCAGATGAAGGTCGAACCCGCGGCCTATCTCAAGCTCTTGCGGCAGTTGAAGAGCAAGCAAGATCACGACCAACGGCTGGCCGAGGCGATCAGGGACTTTGACCGTGTGGTGATGCCCATGGTCCTCTTCGCCAAGGAGGGCGGCGGCGAGATGCCCGCGAGCGAGGGCAACGTGGTCACCAGCTTCAGGAACGTGGAGGTGATGGAGTCCATCGCCAGCGACAAGGTGCTCACTTCACTGGGGATGCTCAATAATGCCGCCGGCACGGTCGGCTTCATTGACATGTTCAGTGACGATGACGGTGTATATCGCTGGTCTCCCTGCTACATCCAGTACCGGGCCAATCATTACCTGCACCTCAGCCTGCAGATGGCGCGCCTCTTCCTCGGCCTGAAGATGGATGATATCTCCGTCGATTGCGGCCGCAGTGTGGATTTCGGCGGCGAGGAGATCCCCACGGATGATATCGGTCGCATGTTCATCAACTATTGCGGCGGCGAGAAGACATTTAACACATATTCGTATGTTGACGTCTACAAGGGCAACGTGGCGCGTGATAAGCTGGAGGGACGCGTCGTGCTTGTCGGCGTCACGGCCACGGGCGTCTACGATATCCGGCTTACGCCTTTCGACAAGGTCTTCCCCGGTGTGGAGATACACGCAAACATTATAGAAAATATCCTGCATCAGAGTTTCATCCAGCACGTGCCCGACTACATCAACCTGCTGGTGATAATCGTGATGGGCATCTTGTTGATAGTCTTCCTGCCGCGACTGGCGCCGCTCAAAGGGCTGTTGTTAGCCGCGGGGTTGCTGGTCCTTCACCTCGTCGCTTCCTTTGTCCTTTTCAGCAAGGGCGCGTGGGTGGTGAATGATATCTACCCCCTGTCGTTGCTGCTGCTCATCTACATCACGATAACCGTGCACAAATTCATCGGTGAGGAGGCCGAGAAGAAGTTCATCAAGAACGTCTTCCAGCGTTTCGTGACCAAGTCGGTGATGGAGGAGATCCTGGAGAACCCGGAGGACCTGATCCTTGGCGGCGACGAGAAGAACCTGACCGTGCTCTTCTCCGACATCCGTGATTTCACCGGCTACTCGGAGAAGCACACGCCGCACCAGGTGGTGGCGATACTCAACGAGTATCTCACGGAGATGACCGAGACCGTTTTCGAGACGGCGGGTACGCTTGATAAATACGTGGGTGACGAGATCATGGCCTTCTGGGGTTCGCCCTTGGGCCAGGAAGACCACGCGCGGCGCGCCTGCCGCTCCGCCCTGATGATGATGGACCGCTTGAAGAACAAGCTCTACGTCAAGTGGCGGAAGGAAGGGAGGCAGGTCTTCGACATCGGCATCGGCGTCAACAGCGGTAAGATGCTTGTCGGCTACATGGGCAGCCAGTCACGCATGGACTATACGCTGATAGGCGACAACGTCAACCTCGGCGCCAGGTTAGAGGGGGCGAACAAACAATACAAATCCAACATCATCATCAGCGAGTATACCTACGCGGACGTGAAAGACGAGTTCGCCGTGCGCGAGCTCGACCTGATCCGTGTCAAGGGCAAAACAGAGCCGGTGCGCATCTATGAACTCCTGGCCGAGGGCGAGCCGTCGGAGAAGCAGGCTGAGGTAAAGTCAGTTTTCGCTGAAGGGCTGGCCCTGTACCGGGGGCAGAAATGGGATGACGCGGTGAAGAAGTTCCAGGCGATCTTGAAGATAGTGAAAGACGACGGTCCCGCTAACACCTTTCTCACCCGTTGCAAGCTGTTGAAGGAGTCGCCGCCAGGGAAGAATTGGGATGAGG
>CBDVCL010000415.1:0-2734 GCA_965372475.1 uncultured bacterium
ACCAGTACCTCCTTGATGAAGCGCAACACCAGGGGTTGTTTACCAGGGGGGGGCATTTGCATCAAAACGCCGCGCATCACGCCATGCGGCCAGTCAGCGATACGGCAATATTTATAGTTGCCCTTGGGGTCGCGCAGCTGCTTCAGCGTCTCGAGGGCGCGCAGGTACCCGTATTTGTGGGCAACGATGATAACCATCCTCGCCGCGCTGACCTCGAGCAGGTAGCCCTCCGTGCCCAGCCCCTGCTTGGGCAGCTTTTTCTTAAAGGCGTCATAGAGCTCCTGGCCCGGGCTTGCCGCCAGCTTGTCCGGCGTCAGCACCGTGGCCGGACCCGCCGCGCCTTCCCCCTTGAGCCATTTCACTTCTTGTGGCTTGGGAACCAGTTTTGGCTCGTCGCTATGTGCCGGCAGCGCAAGGAAGATCAAAGACAAGATGAT
Source organism: uncultured bacterium (assembly GCA_965372475.1). GTDB lineage: Bacteria > Oederibacteriota > JAUXIB01 > JAUXIB01 > JAUXIB01 > CBDVCL01. The sequence continues at coordinate 438 of CBDVCL010000415.1, forward strand.
AAGCGCTCTCTGGATCACTCTAGCCATATCTTTTTCCTTTTCCCAGCTGAAGCCGGGCTTCTCACGCTTGCCCTGAACCTAAGCGCGCATGGTTCAGGGCTTACGGCACAACAATATCAGACAGTTGGAGGGAGTACCCTCTTATCTGCGCCTTGGGAGCGTCGTCCATTATGTAGTTTACTATATATATCTCCCCGTCATCGAACTGCACCCAGCCCGAGTACGCCGTGTCGCTCTCGGTCGAGCGGTCAAAGTCGATGGGGAGGATGCGCGTGTGCGCCTCCTTCCGCTCCTCCGCCAGCACGGATTCCTTGTCGGTGAGCGCGGCGAAGAGATTCTGTGTCCACCAGCCCACCCAGCCCTTGCCGCCCTGCATGAAGCGGTGCGTGATGAGGTAGCGTCCGTCCTTCAAAGCTCCCGCCACCGGCCTGTGGCAGCCCGGCAGAGGAAAGTTTGTCACCGGGCCCCAGCTCTCCCCGCCGTCAGCGGAAATGGTCTTCATACAATCCCAGCCCTGGCCCGAGTTCTCGCGCATGAAAGCCACCAGCTTGTCTTCTACCGGCAGGATGGAGACCTCGCACAGGTTCAAGCCCTCCTTCTTGCCCACTATCACCGGGCCCTGCCAGGACTTGCCCTTGTCGTCCGAATACCACAGGCGTTGAATCGCATAGCCGAATTCCTTGTCCCTGTAGTGGCAGGACAGGAGCCAGCGTCCGCTCGCCAGCTCCAGCGGCTTGTCCGGCACTATCCCCTGGGCCGGGGTCTCGACGGGCTCCGACCAGCTCTCCCCCTCGTCCTCGCTGAAGAACAGGTAATTCAGGCACTGTTCCGGACTTGCGCCCTTCTCCTTTGCGAGAAGCTTGTCCACCATCGCCACGAGGCGACCGTCAGCGAAACGGGTGATGCGCGCGCAGTTCCAGTGCCCGTCCGCCGCCACCTCGGTCAGCGGCCGCTTGGGCGACCAGCTCCTGCCGCGGTCGCTTGACTCGGTAAGTAAGATACGCGAATACGACCTGTCCTTGTGGTGCGTGCACTCCGAGAAGACGCACACCAGCTTGCCCGACGGCGTCAGCGTGACGTCGGGGAAGGCCTCGTAGATGCTATCGTCACGGCTTATAACATGCTTTTCGATCATTGGATCACCCCTTTTTTCTTCAATTCTCTCTTCAGTACGCCGACAAAACCTATTTCGTCCTGGTACATTTTACGCAGTTCATTGAGTTTTTCCTGTAATGCCGCCTCTTTTCTATTGAAGATATCGATAAGCAATTGCGGCTCAAGGTTTGCCGTACACGGCACGATCCCATCCGCGCCAAGTTCCAGGCTTTCTACCAACGACCCTTCAGCTCCCTGCAGAACGCGGAAACCATCATCTTTCAAGGTCAATAGCTGTCTGAAAAGACCCATATCTGTTGAACTGTCCTTAATACCAACCACCCGCTTGTGCTTGCTCAATCTCTCCGCAACTTCAAATGAGATGCTCTGTCCTATCGCGGGATTATGAGGGTTATTGTAAAGCAAGATGTCACTATCAGTATTCTCTAAGATCTTATCAAAGTAATCCGAAACATCATCGTTTGGATTTGGCGATACAACAGCCGCACGGGCCTCTGAGAACTTTGTTATATTTCCTATAACCTTATCAGCGCTCTCATCCGCACAACCAACCAAGACCGGCTTCTTGCTGTTCTGCAAAGCGGTTGCTACAATTTCATCTTTTTCCGCGTCTGTTTTCTTGCTGAATTCTCCTGTAGTGCCCAGAACAAAGACAAAATCAACATCAGAAACATGCTCTAACAATCGCTTGAGATTCTCTTTGTCTGTAGAGAGTAAAGGTACTATTACTCCTTGGATCTTACTCATTCTATGTCCTCGATTTAGGGAACTAACGCGCCGCCTTGACCACCAGCTCCGGCGCTTTCATAATACCACAGGGAACGAGCTGGTAGCCCTTCTTCAAGCCGTCCGCCCCCGTCTCGTACTCCGCGGGGCCCGTCCAGGGGAGCCATGGCTCGCGATAGAACGGCCCGTGCGAGTTGCGGCGGTGGCCGAGCACCTCGAGGGACAGCAAGACCTCTTTCTTTCCCGCCACAAGCCGGGTGATTTCCACCTCATTAGGCTCCCAGGCAATAATGCCGGCCTGGGCCCCGTCGACCAACACACGCACAGCTACCCCGCGATAGTCCGGCACGCGTACGAAAAGGCGCCGCCCTTTCCCTAGCTTGACAGCTATCTTACGTGAATAGCCCAGGTTGCCGGAGTAGAAGGTCAAGCCCTGCTTCACCCAATCGCCCGTC
>CBDVCL010000416.1:0-2730 GCA_965372475.1 uncultured bacterium
GACGGGCTGAAGTTCCTGGCGGAGAAAGAGCCGAACACCACGGGCCGCCACCCCTACGACAAGTATGATTACGAGGCGATCCTCTGGCTGTGGGGGAACATGCCCGAGACGAGGGTGATAGTGGAGGCGCCGGGGGTGGACATGTATAGCGGCGAGAACAGGGTTGCCATCTATACCGGCTTGCCTACCGTGCTCGGTTGGAAGCACCAGGTGACCCAACAGCACAGCAGTGTCGGCGCGGGGATGGAAGCGATGCAGCGCGTCAATGATATTCGCAAGATCTACATGGTGCGCTCAAAGAGCGAGACGATGGAACTGCTGGACAAGTACGCGGTGGACTATATCTACGTGGGCGGCATAGAGCGGCGCCGCTACAAGCTGGGGGCGAAGACGAAATTCGAGGGCTGGATGCCTGTCGTCTACGAGAATGAGGGAGTGAAGATATACAAGGTAACGCGAGAGTAGGTGTATGGCAGTCGCTAGTTGCTCGTCGCTGGTCGCTCGTGCATCATGGCGTGACGTTGATGTAGCTAGCAACTAGCAACAAGCGACAAGCGACAACCCGGAGGCTAACTCATGATAGACGTCCTACTATTCTACCTCAGCCTGACCGCGATGGGTCTGGCGGCGGTGCCGCTGCTCTTCGTGCTTCTGCCTAACCTGTTCGACCGTGGTTATCCCCTGGCGCGGGTGCTGGGACTGGCGCTTACCACCTTCATCTGCTGGTACCTGGCCGTGTTCTTCCGCTACACGCCGGGCCTGATCACGGTCTGCATCCTCATCGTGGCGGGGCTATCCCTGGTCGCCGCCCGGAAGAGGACGGACGAGATCAGGTCCTTTTTTCGCGCCAGGATGGGCTACGTTTTCGTATGCGAGCTGTTGTTCCTCGTCCTCTATCTTCTCTTCGCCCTGGTGCGGTCCCATTTTCCGAATATCTCCGGCACGGAACAGCCGATGGACCTGGGGCTACTGAACGGCATTGTGCGCAACAGCTATTTGCCGCCCAACGACCCCTGGATGGCAGGGCACACCATCACTTATTACTACTTTGGCTACCTGATGATGGCGATGATCACCAAGCTCTCTGGGGTAGACGGGGGAGTGGCTTATAACCTGTGCCTGGGCACGCTCTTCGCCCTGGGCTTCAGCGGCGCGTTCTCGCTCGCCTACAACTACTCGCGGCGCTATCGCTGGGCTTTTCTCGGCGGCAGCTTCCTCGCCGTGATCGGCAACCTGGACGGACTTATCCAGCTTATCCAGGAGAAGGCGATCATACCGCGGGCGCACTGGTGGTGGTTCCGCCCGGCGCGCGTGATACCCGCGGACGAGACCAAGGAGCTGATCACGGAGTTCCCCGCCTTTAGCTTCATTCTCGGCGACATGCATCCGCACGTGATGGCCATTCCTCTCGCCGTCTTGGCGATGGCGATCGCCTACAACTTGCTCTTGGCCAGGAAGATGGGGCACGAGGCGTTGGAGCGGCCCAGGCTCTTGAGCTTCGCGGTGCTGGTCGTACCGCTGGGAATGCTCGGCACGGCCAATAGCTGGGATTATCCCACCTACATGTTCCTGGTAGCGGTTTGCTTCTTCTGCGGTCAGTACATCAATCATGGCCGATTCGACGCGAGTTATTTCAAGAACGTGCTTATGCTGGCGATACCTGCCGTGGCGATATCTTTCTTCATTTACTTTCCCTATTACAACAACTTCGCCTCCCAGGCCAATGGCATACGCCTCGTGGCCGCGAGGACGCCTTTCAAGTACCTGCTCGTCCTCTTCGGCATGTTCCTGTTCGTCGCGGTGGCCGTGCTGGTGGCGCGGGCGCTGGCTTTGTACCGCGACCGCTCCCTGCTCGAGATGTCGGATGGCACGGCGCGCTGGCCGGTGAAACGGGCCGCGGCGGCTGTGCAGGCGCCCGGCTGTCCTGCCTGCGGCAAGGACGTCAGCGAGGGCGCAGCCTTCTGCTGGAATTGCGGCGCCAAGGTGCCCGAGGCGGCAGGTAGAGCCGAGAGGGAGGAGCCAGGCACCTTCAAGGGGGTGCCGCTCTTCCTCGTGGCGCTGCTGCGTGATATCGGCAAGCTGGCCGGAAAGGGCTACCTCGTATTGGGTATTGTCGCGGCCGTGCTTGCGGGGGTCTTCTTCCTGCTCGAACTGAAGCAGTTGAACGTGATGCTCTTCTCTCTCTTACTTGTTGCGGCTTTCCTGCTCACGCTCTATCAGCGGGAAGACAGGAGGGACAACCTGCTGATACACCTCTTCTTCGCCACTGGGTTCCTGCTGGTCTTCGGCTGTGAATTCCTCTATGTCTCCGATGTATTCGACAACAGCTCGCTGGCGCGGATGAATACGCTCTTCAAACTGCAATACCAGGCCTGGATGATCTTCAGCGTCGCCTCGGCCGCGGCCGCCGCCTACCTGCTGGAGGGAAAGACCCTCTCCTATCGTGCCAAGTTGGCCGTGGGCCTGGCGGGGTTGATGGTTTTCCTCGCCTCGCTGGTCTATTTCCCCACGGCGGCGCTAGGGCGGGCCAGGGAATACTCCGGGCCGGCGACGCTGGACGGCAATTTCTACAAGAGCAAGATCTGGCCGGGGGACTACAAGGCGGCGCGCTGGCTGGCGGAGCACGTGGAAGGGGATCCGGTGATGCTCGAGGCCAGCGACGAAAAGGGCGGCGCATACAGTGAGTACGCCCGCATATCTGTGATCACGGGCATCCCCATCGTGCTCGGC
>CBDVCL010000417.1:0-2729 GCA_965372475.1 uncultured bacterium
CGGAGAAGAAGGGTGAGCCGTTTGAAGAGCGTGGCGGAGATAGCGGGCATGCGGGCAAGTTGCCGTATTGCCGCCCTCGCTCTGGCTGCCGTCAGCGAGATGGTCAAGCCCGGTATAACCACCGGCGAGCTGGATCGGCAGGCGGAGAAACTGATAAAGCAAGAAAGCGGGGAGCCCGCCTTCAAGGGATATCGCGGCTTCCCGGCGAGCATCTGCACCAGCGTAGATAGCGAGGTGGTGCATGGTATTCCCGGGGATCGCCGGCTGGAGGAGGGGCAGATAGTCAGCATAGATCTGGGGACGCTCAAGGGCGGCTACTACGGGGACATGGCCGTTACCCTGCCGGTGGGGGAAGTGTCAAGAGAAGCTGGCGAGCTGATCGCGGTAACCAGGAGCTCGCTGCAGCGGGGCCTGGAGCAGGGAAAGGCGGGGGGCCATTTGCACGATATCGGTCGCGCTATCCAGGGGCATGTCGAAGAGCAGGGCTTCTCGGTGGTGCGTGATTTTGTAGGTCACGGTATTGGCCGCTCCCTGTGGGAGGAGCCGCAGGTTCCCAACTTCTACCCGGGAACGGAGGGCCAGGTTATGGAGGCAGGGCTGGCCCTGGCTATTGAACCGATGGTCAATCGCGGCGGCTACGAGGTCAAGGTGCTTGACGACGGCTGGACCGTGGTGACCGCTGACGGTTCCCTTTCCGCTCACTTTGAGCACACGGTGGTGGTGAGCGAGGAGGGGTGTGAGATTCTGACTGAGTTATAGTATTGAGTGATGGGTATTGAGTATTGGGTGTGACTTGGTGAAGAAACCCGGACTCAGTACCCAATACTCACTACTCACTACTCAATACCGGTAAGAATGGTCGAAAAAGAAAAAGGCATCGAGTTCGAAGGCAAGGTGACCGAGGCATTGCCGAACGCTACCTTTCGCGTGGAGCTCGACAATGGGCACAAGGTCCTGGCACATATCTCGGGCAGGATGCGCAAGTATTACATTCGGATAATGCCGGGTGATACCGTGAAGGTGGAAGTATCGCCATACGATCTGAATCGGGGGAGGATTACATACAGGAAGTGAAGCGTCATTCGTGAAGCGTGAAGCGTGCCTGCGCTTCACGAACAACGTCTCACGAGGAACGACTAATGAAAGTGAAAAGCTCAGTAAAGAAGATATGCGAGAAGTGCCGTATCGTTAGGCGCAAGGGAGTAGTGCGTGTTACTTGTACGAACCCCAAGCATAAGCAGAGGCAGGGGTAGTCTCGGCGATCGTCGTTCGACTATCGCGCGATCGTCCGATAGACGATAGCCGATAGACGCAAAATGAGGAGAGCCTAATGGCAAGGATAGTAGGCGTTGACGTTCCGGACAACAAGCGGCTGGAAGTGGGCTTGACCTATATCTACGGCATCGGCTTTTCGACTTCACGGCGCATAATCAAGGAGCTGTCGCTCAATGCCGAAACCAAGGTGAAGGATTTGGCCGAGGAGGACGTCTTCAAGCTGCAGCAGCATATCAGGACCAGCTACAAGGTGGGAGGCGACCTGAAACGCGAGGTGACCCAGAACACCAAGCGCCTGGTAGACATAGGCTCCTACCGTGGCCAACGGCACCGTAAGGGATTGCCGGTCCGCGGTCAGCGGACGAAGACTAACGCGCGCACGCGCAAGGGACCGAAGAAGACAGTAGCTCGCAGCAAGAAGACGATCGAGAGGAAGAAATAGGCTGGAGGGCGCGGCGCGCTCGCTAACGGAGGCAGAATGGCCGAGAAAGACGAGAAGAAAGAGGACAAGAAGGAGAAGAAAGGGCAAGAGGAGAATAAGAAGGCTTCCCCCGGGGAGGATAAGGCTGTTTCGGAGGAGAAGGCCGACGCGGCGTCCGCGCCCAAGGCCAAGCAGGACAAGAAAGGCGCGGAGAAGGCGCCAGGGGGAGACGAGAAGGGCGACGCCGCGATGGACGACGAGGCGAAGGAGAAAGCCGCCTCCGAGGTCAAGGTGCGGGTGCGTCGCCAGGTGTCCGAGGGCATGGTCCATATCAAGGCTTCCTTCAACAACACTATTATCACCATCTCCGATAACCAGGGCAAGACACTGGTATGGTCCAGCGGCGGCAAGATCGGGTTCAAGGGCTCGCGCAAGAGCACGCCTTACGCTGCGGGCTTGGCCTCTGGGGACGCTGCGCGCAAGGCGCGGGATTTCGGTATGAAGAGAGTACGGGTCTTCGTCAAGGGCCCCGGGTCCGGGCGGGAGACGGCCATCCGTTCCCTGCAGCATGCCGGGTTGGAGATAACGATGATCAAAGATGTCACCCCTATACCGCATAACGGCTGCCGTCCGCCGAAGCGGAGGAGGGTGTAATGGTCATGAAAGTAGGCTGTCGCTGGTCGCTAGTCGCTGGTTGCTTGCGTGTTCGATCTAGCCTGCTGGCAACGAGCAACCCTTCGACTCGCTTTGCTCGCTCAGGGCGGGAAGGGTCCTGAGGGCACTCGAAGGACGAGCAACCCTTCGACTCACTTCGTTCGCTCAGGGTGAGAAGGGCCCTGAGGGCAATCGAAGGGCTAGCAACTGCGATATTAGGAGAGAACTAATGGCGAGATATACGGATTCGCGCTGCAAGGTCTGCCGTAAAGAGAAGATGAAACTGTATCTCAAGGGCGAGCGCTGCCACAAGCCCAGTTGTCCATTTGAGAAACGGGAGAACAAGAGGAGAGGGCGCCGGGTGTTTACGCGCCGCCGG
>CBDVCL010000418.1:0-2728 GCA_965372475.1 uncultured bacterium
GGAGCCGATTCGCTGGACGTTGTTCAGCTCGTAATGGCCTTCGAGGAGAAGTTCAAGATAAGCATTTCCGACGAGGAAGCGGAGAAGATCCGCACGGTGGGCGAAGCGATAGCCTACGTCAAGGAAAAGGCTCCTGGCGGCTGATTTTAACCTAATCATAGTCCGCAAAGCAGGCTGATGCTTCATTCGCGGCATCGGCCCGACGGCGTGCTGGCTTATGCGTTATCGGCGGGTTATTGACCGGAGAGTGATATCATGGCACGTAGGGTAGTGGTGACCGGGAGGGGCGCAGTCACTCCCGTGGGTATCGGTGTGGGTCCTTTCTTTGAGGCGCTCAGTGCGGGGAAAAGCGGCATCAGCCGCATCACGCGCTTCGACCCCAGCGATTATCCAAGCCAGATAGCTGGCCAGGTTGACGATTTCAGTTTTGAGGGGATCATTGACGCAAAGCCGGCGGCACGCATGGACCGCATCAGCCAGATGGCGATCGTAGCCTGTCAGCAGGCGGTTGACGATTCCGGCCTCAGTGTTGACGATGAGTCGAGCTGGCGCGTCGGCGTCAACGTCGCTTCGGGTATCGGCGGCCTGGATACCCAGACGAAGGAGCAAGACATCATGCGGGAGCGCGGGCCGCGCCGGGTAAGCCCGCTTTGCATACCGATGATGATAATCAACATCACCGCGGGGATGGTAGCGATACGCTTCAAGTACCGCGGCCCGAATCTATGCACGGTAACCGCCTGCGCCTCGGCAGCGCACGCCATGGGCGAAGCTCTCGACATTATCAGGGTAGGCCGCGCAGACGCTATGCTCGTCTGCGGCTCCGAGGCGGCGGTATCGCCGCTATCGGTTGCCGGCTTCGGCTCGATGAAAGCGCTCTCACGCCGCAATGACGCACCTGAGCAGGCAAGCCGGCCCTTCGATGCCGACCGCGACGGCTTCGTCATCGCCGAAGGAGCGGCGACCCTGATGCTCGAGGAGTTAGAGTACGCCAAGGCCAGGGGCGCCAAGATATACGCGGAGCTGGTCGGCTACGGGGCGACGGGTGACGCGTATCATATTACGGCCCCCGACCCGCAGGGCGCCGGGGCGCAGCGGGCGATGAGTGATTGCCTCAAGGACGCTGGGTGCGAACCATCCGCCGTGGACTACATAAACGCCCATGGCACTTCTACGGCGCTTAACGACAAGCTGGAAACCCTGGCGATAAAGAACCTTTTCGGCGACCACGCCAGGAAGCTTATGATAAGTTCGACCAAGTCGATGACCGGGCACCTGCTGGGCGCCGCCGGCGCGATAGAGGCGCTTTCCTGCATAGAGGCCATCAGCAAGGGGCTGGTGCCGCCAACAATAAACCAGGAGAAACCTGATCCCGAGTGCGACCTTGACTATGTACCTAACAAGGCGCGCGAGGCAAAGGTAGACTTGGCCCTGACAAACTCGCTAGGCTTTGGCGGACACAACGCTACCCTGGCCTTCAAGCGCTTCGAATAGAGCATGCCCGTTTTCAAGATACCAGCTTCCCGCCGACGTCAACTGCGGGACTTCGCCCGGCCCATCAAGTTGCGTTTCCTCAGCTACCGCCTGCTCGACCAGGCCCTGACCCATTCGTCCTATGCCTACGAGAAAAGAATGGAAGGCAAGGACATCGAGGACAACGAGAAGCTCGAATTCCTCGGCGATGCTGTGCTCAGCCTGGTGGTCAGCCGTTACCTTCTGCGGGAGCAGACGCACCTCAGCGTAGGCGATTGCTCAAAGATAAAGGCGGAGGTGGTCAGCAGTAAGGCGCTGCTGTCCCTGGCTGCGGTGATGAAGATAGAGAACGTGATGCTCCTCGGCAGGAGTGCGGCCAGGGGGACGAGCAAACGCCACATCGGGTCTATGCTGGCGGACGCGTTCGAGGCTGTGATCGGCTCGACCTACCTGGCAACAGGCATGTGGAACACGGGCAGGTTCATTCTGCGGCATTTCACGCCGATGATGGAAGAGGCGGTGCAAAGGGTAGGGGAGAAGGATTATAAGTCGATGCTTCAGGAGCGCGTACAGCATTCTTACAAGATAGTGCCTGCGTATAGACTACTGCGCCAGAGCGGTCCGGAGCACGACAAGCTCTTCGAGACGCGCGTGCTCATAGGCGGCAAGTCATATGCGGAAGGCCGCGGCCACAGCAAGAAGGAATCCGAGCAGGAGGCCGCCCGAAAGACACTCGAGATGTTGTGATAGTGTCTTTCGGGCGGTCCGCCATAGCGCCCCCCCGTCTGCCTGTCGGCAGACAGGCGGGGGGGAACGAAGGCGGACAGGCCGCCGTAGCGCTTCAAGAAGTTTTGAAAGTTTCGAACGTTTTGAAGGTTTAGAAGGTTGATCGCGAACAACTTTCGAAACATTCGTAACTTTCTCAACGTTCTTAACTCAGCGAAGCCGTGCGATCACAAATCATCCAGCGCCGACAGGGGCTCGATATCGGCTGCTTCCTTGAGTGACTCCACAAAATCCTTGAAAACGGCCTCGCCTTTTGCCAGGCGGGCAAGGCGCCCGAGGAGTGGAACCTGTTCTTGCCATCGCTCCTGGTTGAACTTGCCCTGCCGTTGCGCTGTTACTTGTACGTAGTAGAGCCCGTCCTCATAAGGGAGGGGATTCGCGGCAAGGGCGTCCACCTCAAGTGACTCAGCGTAGTTGATGAAAAGCGTATCGTTATCGATCCCCGCCAGGTCCTTTCCCGGCCAGAACC
>CBDVCL010000419.1:0-2713 GCA_965372475.1 uncultured bacterium
CAGGCGCGCCATCTCCTCGCGGCGATCATCTCTTTCTTCCTCTTCTCCCTGCCACTGCTGATAGCTATGTTCAGCCGTAACAGCGGCACGATCATCGGCGACACTGGCCTTCGCTCTTTCCTCGCTAACCTTGTCCACACGGCGGGAATCTTCAACTACCGCGTTCTCGGCCCGGACTTGATGGCGCCCGGCCCCCTGCTTCAGCCGCTCCTGGCCCTCTTCCTGCCGCTAGGCCTGCTCGCGGCCGTCGCCGCCACGCGTTTCGGCGCGCCGCCACCCTCCGTCTTCGCCCGCCGTTTCATCCTGCTGTGGTTCGCTTGCGGATTATTCCCGGGGCTCGCGTCCCAGCCAAACGGAGACCATAACATCGCAGCCCTTGTTCCCGTCTACTTCCTCGCCGCGCTCGGCCTGGAAAGCGTCCTGCGCCTCATCTTCTGCCGCCGCCCACTGGCGCGGCGGTGCCTGCTGCTGTTGCTGGTCGCCACGTGCGCGCTCTTTACCTTTCTCCGCCACCTTGGCCCCGGCCGTCGCGAACCGCGCGACTGCGTATCGGCGACCCGGTTGCTCGCCGGACGGCTTTATAACACGGCGGACAACCACCACCTTTATCTCTCTGACGAGTTTCACGGCTCTTTTGCCCTCCACTTCTACCTATACCGACCGGGGCTGAAGGTCCTGCCGCCGCGTTACCGCCGCCTTTCCTCGCGCACCCGCCCCGCACACCTGCTCAGGGACACCGACCGCCCCTTGGCCTTGGTCAGCGGGCCCTCGCCTGGCTGGAGCAGGGAGATGAAGAGGCTACAACGCGCCCTGCCGCGGTCACAGCTGATGACCCTGGCCTCATCCCGCCGCATCGCCGGTATCTTCGGCTTCCTGCTCATCGTCCCCTTCTCCGGCGAGCGCGCCGGCTATTCCACGCCGCCGCCTCTCGACGCCGCCTTTTATCACAAGCGCCAGGACCTCTTCCGCGAAATGCACCTGTTCACCTACGTCTCCCCCCTGAAGAGCATCTCTTTCCACGGCAGCAAGAGCGGCAGACCGAGGGAACTCGATTTTGGCACGGTGAAGATAAGCGAGACGGAGCCGCTGATAATCCGCATCAACAAGTCCAACGGTTATCGCATCCTCCTCGATTACTTCCGCCTCGCGGGGCGAAAAGGAGACCTGTATTTCGAAGCCGAAGACGACTCCTTGATAAAGGGCGAAGCGATAAGGAGCGAAGACTACCCCAACGACCACCTGTGGTCATACGTCTATAACCAGTCCTACCGCTCCGGCGGCGCCGTCCTCGTCCACGCCTACGAGAGCGGCCGTAGCCTGTTCTACTTCTTCTACGCTGCTCCCGGGCGCTACCGCCTCTACATCGGCATCGAGGATGACGCGGCGCAGGGCGAAGCCACGGCCTTCACCGCGAGCCTGCACCGCGACTTGACGATCGAGCAGATCGAAAAGCTTACGAAGATGCTTGACAAGCGCAGTGACCAGCACGAGAATATGAGAAAAGGTATCGCCCCCGCCTCGCGGCGGCACCGCGCCGCGCATACGCCCTAGACTTGTCTCGGCACATGGACCTGTCGCGTGTCACGGGTCACGCGTCGCTTCAGGCGCAGACTAGACACGTGACGCGTGACCCGAGACGCGAGACAGATATAGATCGGATACCTTCATTGTCGTTCGTAATTTAGTCCAGGATGCCTACGTCACGATGAGCTAACGACTAACGACCAGCGACGAGCGACCCTTCGACTCGCCCTTGGCTTAAGATGGCTCGCCGGCACTGAGCGAACGAAGTGAGTCGAAGTGCTCAGGGCTGGCTAGCGACCAGCGACGAGCGACAACCCTGTCATGCGCATATCAAATATACCCCGTACCCGCCAGGTGGATGACCACGGGGAAATCCTCTCTCGACGACTCCTCCGAGACGCCGAAGTCGACGCGGATCATCTCCAACCACGAGTTGCCGAAGACCAGCCGTAGCCCTACGCCACCTCCCACGCGCGCGTCGTGGGGAAAACGCATCTCCTCGTCGACCCCCCGCACGCCGCTGTCCCAGGCCCGCCCGTAATCTATGAAGAACCCCATCGCCGGCAAGACGTCCAGGTGGCCGACAAGCCACATGCCCGCGAAGGGCTGGAAGCTCCGCGTGATGTCCCAGGGAAAGCACTGGTATTCTACTGTGGCCACCAGCAGTCGGTCGCCGTGAAAGCGGTACTTGGGAAAACTGCGAAGGGCACTGCTGCCGCCCGCGTAGAAATGCTCGTGAAAAGGCAGACCGCCCCACGCCCGTCCCGCCTGGACCATCGCGGCCAGGCCATCCCCCCTTTCCGTTGCCCTGACGCGCCCCTTCAGCTTCAGGCATCCCCGCCGGTAGTGATACTTCCTCAAAGCCGGGTCCGACCATTCCAGGTCAAGCTCGACGCCCCAGCCGCTCGCGTCCCTGGGTGACAGGTAGCGGGACAGGCGCAACCCCGGCGAGAACATGGTCGGCGCCCGGGTATCAACAAGCCCGAAAGGATACACCTCGCTTGAGAGCCTCACGCCGCGCCCCCAGATCACTGGCTTGAACAGGCGCGACGTCACCCCGAGATAGAGGTCCCGCCACGCGCTTATGCCAAAGAAGGTCTTGACCTCCCAGACCTGGACACTTATCACGGTATCTTCCGCGGAAAGGCTTACCTTTTCATGCAGGCGCGGGTCCCAGTTCTCTTGTCCG
>CBDVCL010000420.1:0-2702 GCA_965372475.1 uncultured bacterium
TTGCGGATCTTCGACCTGATGTTCTCGATGGCATCCCTGTACTGTTTGAGGTGGAGCTGCCACGCGTGCTCCTGACGCCTTATGTGCCGCATTATCGTCCGCCTCATCGCCTCGGCCCGCGCGGAGGTGCCCCCCGAGCGGCGAAGCTGCTTCTTGTACCCGTCGATGATGCCGCGCACCTTCGCCTTGGCCGAGTCCATCTGTCCCTCGAAGTCGCCCAGCCGCTTTCTCAGGTCGGTGAGCGCGGCCTTGTACTCGGCCAGCGCGAAGCCGGCGCAGATCACCTTGAGATCGGGCCTGTAGTAGGCGGGATGGACCCACGGCTGGCCCGTGGCCGCGGTGTACTCGTTGCGCGAGTTGAAGATTATCACGCGCACCTTCCTGGACCGGTTCCTGTGGACGCCGAAGTGCGCCTTGTACGCGCCGAAGACCTTGGCCAGCTTGTAGGCGACCTTCCGCAGGAAGTCCTCCTCCAGGTCGGCCACGATGATGAAGTGCTCGAGCTCCACCTGCATGACGGGCTTCGTGTGGTCCCGGTTCTTGAAGGCGAGACCGAACTGGCGGACCTCGTCGGCGGTGAGCTTCTTCGACTCGACCTTGAGGGTCCGTGCGGATGCGGCGTCGCGCCGGGCCTCGTCCTTCACGTTCTGCAGGTAGTCACGCGCCTGGGCGCGCTGCTCGTCGGTGAGCCTCCTGACGGACGCGACCTCGCTCTTGGGGATCGTCGTCCGCGCCAGGAGCGTCCGCGAGACGGACCTCCCGCTCATTACTACATCAAAGGCTATCTCCTTCTCGTCCTCGGCTACGATCAGCCCGACCTGTTCCTCGCCCGACTTGAGCACGATCACGTCGCGCCACTCGGCCGCGCCCGCCGAGCCGCCCCCGCCGCCGCCGGCGCCCGTCCTCTCGATGGACGCGATCTCGCTCCGCTTGTACGTGATCGTCCCGAACTTCACCTTGAGCGTGACCGCGTCCTCTCCCTCCTCCATGATCTCGCCGGCGATCTTGCTGCCGTCCTTCAGGTGCAGCACCGACTGCGCGGCGCGGGCGCTCGCCGCCAGGAGGAAAGCAACCGCTGAGATCAGCAGGAGGCGCCTCACGTGCAGCTTCGGGAAAGCCATCCGTTCCCCCTGGCGGCGCCGGCCGCCGGACTCACGGTCGGGCGCCTAACGGCGCCCGGCCTTCGTACCGACCGGGCGCAGATGCCGTCGGTAGTATAGTCCTGCGCGCAGCGGGGTGCAAGATGGTCGGCCCACGACCGCCTGCCGCCCCGCCTCGTGGCCCCGAGCATTGCCGATCCTCCTTCCAACGTCAAAGACCTCTACCACCAAGACACCAAGGACACCAAGGACGGCACGTCGATTCTCACCACGGAGAACACGGAGAACACCTGATCGATTTGGCCTTCGCATCCGAGCCGTTCGCCAGGTTCCGCCGTTCTCCGTGTTCTCTGTGTTCTCCGTGGTGAAGGCCGTTCGCCGTTGCCGTTCTCGAAGATATTCCGCGCCAAGGTGCGCGAGGCGGTAACCAGGGCGCTACCGGACGCGACGCTCCCCGACGCGGTCTGGAAGAACAAGTGGTGCGTCCACTGCAGGCCGGCGCCCGATCCATGCCACACCGGGCTTGCGCGGGCCGCTTCCCCGGACCACAATCCCACGTGAAGTCCCGGCGGTCGGGACAAGCTTCCATATCCGAGTCCGGGGAGGGTTTGTTCAACCCGAGTCTTTGACGGCGGCTTCGCGCCGCAAAAGACTCGTATTCGTTCGATACACGGAGTATTCCAAAGCCGCTGAGCAATTGATTCTTTGTCCAATGGGAGGCACAAATGAAGTCACAGAAACTGATTGTAGCATTCTCTGCCATACTGCTGAACCTTCCCTGCCGTTGCAGTAGCTCAGCACAGGACAGCATTCCTTTTGAGGATTCCTTGAAAGAAGCCAATGTGACTCTTGCCAAAATGCAAAATGGCCAACGTGAGAGCTTGATACTTGGCAATGGCGACCTCTATGGAATTGTCTGGGAAAAAGACAACGGCCTGTTCATGCGCATCACAAAGAATGACGTATGGGATGCCCGCGTAGATACCTCGAAAGATGGTGAATTACCCCGAGTTGATATCATAAACAATAAAGTTACCGGCAGTAGAGGTACACCGCCAAGTTATAGACTTCCCTACCCGCAACCTCGTTGTGCAGCGGCACTGCAGCTTGGCCCGATATCAGCGTCAAGACCGGCGAGTGGACACCTTGATGTAGGAAAGGCCTTTGTTTCGGTTAATTCAAATGCCCGACAAGAGTCGGTCATTCGCATTTTGCATGATCGTAATATTGTGCTGATAAAGAGCCCGCACGCTGTAACCCTGGAAGCGATTAAGGCCAAGACCCTGCCCGCGGCCACGCTTGGGACGACGGCCGGCGTCTCCTGGTTGTTAATGAAAATGCCCGGCGATATCGATTACAAAGGGATGGACTATGCTCTGGCAGTTGCCACAAAGGGTGATCTAAAGGCTATCTCTTTGGTTACTTCTTTTGATATTGGAACCGGTGAAGTTCTCAAGCATGCTATTGCCCTGGCCAAGAAGACGATTGCACAACAAGAAACAACGCTCATTTCGGAACATGAGCAAGCCTGGCAGAAGTACTGGTCTCGGAGTGGCCTGCAATTGGAGGACAAGGTTCTGCAACGCTGGTGGTACCGCATGC
>CBDVCL010000421.1:0-2700 GCA_965372475.1 uncultured bacterium
TAGATTTACGATTGTTGATTTTAGATTGAATCAAGAAGCGCCAATCAAGAATCAAGAAAGAAAGAGATGACCAAACCGATAGTTGCCGTATTGAAGACAAGGCCCGAGACCGTGATCGATGATTACGGCCGCCTGCTGGAGATGGCCGGTATCGACATACACCTTGACAACGAAAGGGTCACCGGGCTGAAGATAAACGTCTCCTGGCACAAGTACTACCCGGCCTGTTCTACTACGCCGTGGCAGTTGGAGGGGGTGATCAGCGCGCTCTTGAAACGCGGCTTCAAGAAGGAACGACTGGTTGCCCTGCACAATAAGACCGTGGTCGTGGACGACAGGGTAGGGGCGATGAATAATAAACATGACAAGGTAACGCGGGAGAAATTCGATCTTCAGCACGTGCATCTCAACGACGCGGAAGAAGAGTGGGTACGGTATGAGCCCAGGGGCGAGATGTTGGCCTTGCCGGGCATATATCCAGAGGGGATCATGATCCCCAAGCGCTTGATCGGCACGAATATCATACAGTTGCCGACGATGAAGACCCATGTCTTCACTACTACAACCGGCGCGATGAAGAACGCCTTCGGCGGTCTTCTGGGTACCAAGCGGCATTGGACGCACGGCGTCATCCACGAGACGCTGGTGGACCTGCTGACGATACAGAAGGAGATACACCCGGGGCTCTTTGCGGTGATGGACGGCACCATCGCCGGGGACGGGCCGGGCCCGCGCTGTATGCGGCCGCACGAAAAGGACTACATCCTCGCCTCGGCCGACCAGGTGGCGATAGATGCCGTGGCGGCGAAGATGATGGGTTTTGAGCCTCTGCGGCTGGATTATTTACGCCTGGCGCACGAGAGAGGGCTCGGCGTTGCCCGGCCGGAGGAAATAGAAATGCGCGGCGAAGACATCAGCGGGGTTGATTTTGGATTCAAGGCGGGGAACACCTTCGCCAGCTGCGGTCAGAAGGCCATCTACCACGGTTGGCTCAAGCCGCTGGAGAAGCTGCTGCTGCGCTCGCCTCTCGTGCCTTGGTCGTATATGGCTTCACGACTGTATCACGATGTCTACTGGTATCCCAGCGTCGGCCGCCGCCGCATAAAGCAGGCGCTCGATACAAAATGGGGCAAACTGTTCCTGAGGTATTAAGATAATGCGCTGGCCCGCCGCCCTGTCTACCGTCTACTGTCTACTGTTTGCCTCCATCGTCCTAGCGCTCACCTCCTGCAGCCTTCCCCGCGAAGAGGGCGGTTGGCGGCACACCCTTTGGCTGCACTACCGCGCAAACCGTCCCCCCTGGGGCTCGGGCCTCCTGGGCGGCGATCACGTTAGCTGCGTCAGCCGCATCGAGGGGGAGATATATATCGCCACAAGCAAGGGGCTAAGCCGTTGGCGGGGTAGTTCTTTTGCGAACTACCACCCCCGTCCAGGGCCCGCTGGGGAGAAAGTGCTTTGGCTCTTCTCCCTCCCGGGTGGGGTGGCGGCGGCAGGTCCACAGGGATTAAGCCTTTTCAACGGACTGGAATGGCGGCAAACCGCGATAGCCATGCCCGGGGAAATTACGGCGGCGGCAGGGTTCAAGGGCGTGGCGTTCCTGGCCGGGGAGGGATTTTCCCTGGCGCTTGACGGCGAAAGACAGAAGCCCTTCCCCTACCCCGAAAAGGTGACGGAGGTCCGCCTGCTTTACGGGTGCGAAGACAGGCTGGTTGCCATCACCCACAAGGAGCTGGTGGCCTGGCGGGGGGTGCCCGGAGAAACACAGCCGCGGGTCGTGCCTTTACCCGTCGGGGCCGGGCAAGTCAATGGCGTGACCGTGGGAAAGCATATCTGGCTGGCTGCGTCTGGAGGGGTGTATAGCCTCGACGCGGCTGGAGCTTGGCACTCTTACCCGGCTCCCGTCCTTGGCACCAGGGAGCGCGGGGCAGACGCCATCACCGGGAACGGCGACGAGCTCTGGCTGGCCTGCGGCGCGGAGTTGGCCCTGCTTTCTGAAAAAGACCTGCTGAGGCAAAACTGGCACAGCACGATCTACGGACGCAAGAGCGGACTTCCCAGGGCCGTGATAAGCAGCATCTGCGCCTGGGATAGGGAAGTGTGGGTTGGGACGCGCGGACGGGGAATCGCACGATTGAAGCGGCCTTACCCCGTCCGCAGAGCAGGTGAGCAGTCGAGCAGTAGAACAGTAGAGTGACTGCTAGCCAGAGGCCCTTGCCTCTACCAATTTAGATATAAGAGCAAGGGTCATCCTGCTACCACAAGGAGATTAATGTGCAGGGCGGTCTACCGAGGGCCGCGCATCCTTGAAGGATATAGTAATACGGGGCTCTACGGATCTCCTGCTCGAGAAAGCAGTAGAGGGTAGACAGGGCACGTATCGCCCTGTATGCTGTCTACTGTTTCTTGTTTACTAAAGGCATCATGGATCTCAAGAACATCAGAAACTTCTCCATAGTCGCTCATATCGACCACGGGAAGTCTACATTGGCCGACCGCCTGTTGGAGCTCACCGGCGCGATCGACCCTCGCCATAAGCGCGACCAGATCTTGGACAGCATGGAGCTAGAGAGGGAACGGGGCATTACCATCAAGGCCAAGGCCGTACGCGTCTATTATGAGCAAGGGATGAAGTACCAGCTTAACTTGATAGACACGCCGGGGCACGTTGATTTCAGCTACGAGGTGTCGCGCAGTTTGAAG
>CBDVCL010000422.1:0-2700 GCA_965372475.1 uncultured bacterium
CATGGCGCGGCAGAGCATATACATCGGGTTAGTGTAGTTAAGCATCACCGCGTCGGGGCAGAGCTTCTCCATGTCGCGCGCGATGTCCACCATAACGGGGATGGTGCGCGCGGCGCGGAAGATGCCGCCGGGGCCCATTGTGTCGCCGATGCACTGGTCGACGCCGTATTTCATGGGGATGTCGATGTCGGTGTGGATGGCCTTGCGGCCCCCCGCGAGGATGGCGACGACCACGTAATCGGCGCCCTTCAGTGCTTTAGCGCGGTTGGTGGTGGCTTCGATCTTAGCTGGGTATTCCCCCTGGGCGACGATCTTCTCGGCGATAGTGGTCACGTATTTCAAGGCCGCGGCGTCGATGTCCATCAGGGATATCGTCGCGCCCTCTAGGGCGGGAAAGGTGAGGGAGTCGCGGATCATCGCCTGGGCGAAGACCCGACTGCCTGCGCCGATTATCGCTATCTTCGGCATTGTCTTTTCCTCCAGTATTAGTTGCTCGTGCGTCGCATGTCGTATATCGTTGATGATCGCAGGACGAAATGCGAAATGCGAGGCACGATGCACGAGATCAAAGACTCCCCAACAACCAAAACACCCCCAGCGCCGTGGCGACTATGGCGGCGAACAGCTTCATGTAGTAGACGTAGCAGTTCTTGCTTTCTCCCATCGATTTGAAGGACTTCAGCTCGATGTACGGCACCGGCGCCCGCCTGTACCATCCCTCTACCTCCACCTCCTGGTTTTGGTAACGCTTGGCGCGCAACAGGCCGAAGAAAAACTCCCAGATGCGCAGCGGCTGGCGGTAGTCGAGGAAGATGATGCCGGTGTCGTCGCGCATCACGAAGTCTTCGGAGAAGATGTAGCCGGGGACGCCGCGGCCGATGATCGTTCCTTTCAGCCGGCAGGGGACGGGCCTCACGGCGGAGACCTTGACTTTTCTCAGCAGCGCGGCGACGCTCATTATCGGGAAATAACCGCCGCGATAAGAGAAGAGCACCTTTATCAAGCTGGCCGCGCCCAGCACGGTGAGGACCGAAGGGAGGATGAGCTTGAGCTGTTCCGGGCCGGCCTGGTTGAGATGCTGCGCGCCGAAGAAGAGCAGCAGTCCGACCAGGCCTATGGCCGGCAGGAGGTGGTAGAAGATATCGACGAAGAACTCGTCCCAGTAGGACTCCGGCTGGGCCTCGTCGAAGACGACGTAGGGTTCCTTGCCCATCTTCACCGACTGGTCGGAGAGGTGGCGCAGGCGGTTGGCCACCAGGGGATGGGTGGAATGAAGCTCGTAGTACTTGGCCCAGGGGTTCCAGAGGTCCCAGCGCATGGCGCCCTTTATCCGTTTCTTGTCCACCGCGCCGCCGAGGGCGCCGGGGCTGTAACCGGCTATTGCCAGGCTGCGGGCGGCGCCGCTGTCGAAGATGCCCATGGCGCTGACCGCGTCAAGGTTTGCCGAGCGCTTGTTCTCTTCCTTTTTGTCTTTCTTCTTCTCTTGCCCGGCCAGGCCGTAGGCGATCTTGACCAGGGCGCTGGCCAGCAACTCGGGCTGTCCCGTGGCGGTGCCGGCGAAACGGTCCGCGTGGTACTCGCGCGTGCGCGAGAACCAGAGCACGATATACTGGCTGATGATGTAGAGGATATAGGCGCCGATGGCGATGGCGAGCCGGATGCCGGCGGACTTGCCCTGGCTGCCGCGGCTGCGCATCCTGATCAACACGCGGTAGATGTAGTAGAGGATCAGCGGCACCAACTGGGCCAGCGTCATCAAGAGCATGTCCCAGTGCACGGCGTGGCCGATCTCGTGTGCCACCACCGCCTCGGCTTCCGCCGGCTGCAGCAGCTCCAGCAGGCCGCGCGAGATGACGATGCGGGCGTTGTTGGGCACGTGGCCGTAGGTGAAGGCCTGGGGCGCGCCGTCGTCGATGATGCCGATGCGAGGGAATTTCATATGCCGCGCTTTGCAGGTCTTACTGATAAATTCGCGCAAGTGGTCGGGCAGTTGTTCCGGCTGCTGCCAACTCAGGCTGTAGACCCAGCGCAGCCAGAAGTCCATGAAAAAGGGGCCGAGCAGGAACTGCACGAGGGCGATGATCACGCCCAGGCCCAGCGCCAGCTCAGGACTCATGCCGCCGAATTCTACCGCGCTTATCAGCACCAGGGCCAGGAGCGCGTAGAGTCCGGTAAGGGTGCAGGCAGAACGCAGGAAAAGGTTAGGCAGGGGCAGGAAACCCGACTTGATCTTGTGGTGGCGCAGGATCTCCCTGCGGTCCGTGCCGGGCCTTATGTCTTCTGCCTCTCTCGCGACTGCGGGGGCGGCGGCGGAGTTCTTGTCTACTTGGAATTTAAGGTTCTTTTCTATGTTGAGGATGGCCTTGAGCTCGCTCGCGCCGAACCACAGCCCACCTGAATGCGGGCAGAAGTCGATGTGCGGCCCGCCCGGGTAAGTGAGCTCCATCATCGGTTGACCGCTGTGCGGGCTTATCTTATCGCTGGGCCGCTTGTCTTTCAGCGCCGCCAACAGCTTGGCGTCTATCGCCTTGGGGTTCCCGGTGAAATGAAAGATCTCGCCGCGCTCGAGCCAGACGCCGTGGCACTTGTCGCAGTAGTCCACCTCGACGCCCTGTTTTGTCATTACGGCGCGGAGTTCTTGTTCGGTGCAGGTGGGACAGTTCATTTCTTCTCCTGTATTGGGTCGTGGGTATTGAGTAT
>CBDVCL010000423.1:0-2693 GCA_965372475.1 uncultured bacterium
TTCGCTACTTGAAAGTTTCGGATTGCGACATGGAAAAAGGCAGCATGCGTTGCGAGGCAAATTTGTCACTCTCTGAGAAGGGCACTAGTAGGAAAGGCACGAAGGTTGAAATAAAGAACATGAATTCTATTAGAAATCTCTATTACGCGATGGGCTATGAGCTAGACCGTCAAGCAAAGCTTCTGGAGTCTGGCGGAGAAGTGGTTCAAGAGACAAGGCATTGGCAAGAGGATTCCTTGGAAACGGTGCCAATGCGCGCTAAAGAAACAGCATCCGACTACCGATATTTTCCTGAACCGGATTTGCCCCCAATAGTATTATCAAAAAAGCACATTGAGGAGATAAGAGAGAATTTACCTGAGTTCCCTTCTGCCAAGAGAGAGCGTTTCGTTAGCGAGCTTGGCCTATCCCCGTACGATGCGGGGGTACTCGTCGCTGACAGGGAACTGGCCGCCTACTTCGAAGCCTGCCTCGAGCATCACGCGCAGGCGAAGACAGTCGCTAACTGGCTGGCCAACGAACTGCTCGGACGCCTCAACAAGTTCGGCCAGGAGATCACCGCCTGCAAGGTCAAGCCGAAACAGCTCGCGGGCTTGCTGGAAATGGTAGAGGATGGTAAACTCTCCGGCAAGCAGGCTAAGGAGGTGCTTGACGAGATGGTGGCGAGCGGTAAGGAGGCTATGCAAGTTGCAGCCGAGAAGGCGCTCTCGCAGATGAGCGGTAGCGAAGAACTGAGTAAAATAGTTGATGAGGTTATCAGAGACAACGGTCCTGTAGCAGATGAGTATAAGCAGGGAAACGAGAAGGCGCTCGGCTTTCTCATGGGGCAGGTGATGAAGGTGTCGAAGGGGAAAGCGAATCCGAAGCTGGCTAGTAAGTTGTTGAAGGATAAATTGAAGTAGTATTGAGTATTGGGTAGTGAGTATTGAGCGAGGCTAAAGGTCCTTACCCAATACCCAATACTCAATACCCAATACCAGGAGATAGCAATGGCCAAAAAGATACTCGTAGTTGACGACGACCGCGCGCTCTTGAAGATGCTGCGCCTGATGCTGACCAAGAACAACTACAAGGTCAAGGACATGCCCTCGGGAGACAAGCTGATGGAGACGGTGCGCGCCTTCAAGCCGGACCTTATCGTGCTCGACCTGATGCTTCCCGACGTTGACGGGCTGGACCTCTGCAAACAGCTCAAGGCTGACAAGAAGGTGAAGGGCATCCCGGTGATCATGCTCACCGCCAAGAGCACCGAGATGGACAAGGTACTGGGACTGGAGGTGGGAGCGGAGGACTACGTTACCAAGCCGTTCGGCGTGAACGAACTGCTGGCGCGTATCCGTTCCCTGCTCAGGAGAACAGGCCCCGGCAAGCCGGTGGAGGAGGGCGTGCTGGAGAGCGGCGCGCTGCGCATGGACGACGCGCGCCGCGAGGTGACGCTGGGCGGCAAGGAGCTCAAGCTGACGCCGATAGAATACCAGTTGTTGAAGGCCCTGCTCGAGGACCTGGGGAAGGTGCTGGCGCGCGATGATCTCCTCGAGCGGGTATGGGGCTATGATCCGATGGCCAACACGCGCACCGTGGACGTGCACGTGCGGCGACTGCGCCAGAAGCTGGGCGGCGAGGCCAAGCGCCTGCAGACGGTGAGCGGCGTGGGGTACAAGTTGGTGGAATAAGGTAGTACTGAGTACTGGGTATTGAGTATTGAGTGCGTTTGAACGCACACCCAATACTCAATACTCAATACGCAATACTAGATAATGCATCCCCTACAATGGCTTGAGCGCCTCTGCCGGAATGAGTGATCTCAGCGCGGCCCTGGAACCCCGGAACCCGGGTGCCAAAGAACCAATGAGTAGAAGACTAGAGGCAATCGTCCTTTTCAGTTTCTTCTTCTCGGGTTTCACCGCCCTCGTCTATGAGGTAAGCTGGCTGCGTCTCGCGGGCCTCTACTTTGAAGGCACGGCCCAGTGCGCGGCGACGGTGGTGGGCATCTTCATGGCAGGTTTGGCGCTGGGGTCGTATCTATGTGGATGGCTAACCCAGCGCTGGTCAAACGTCGAACGTCGAACGTCGAACGTCGCGAGCGACCAGCGACTAGCGACTAGCGACAACCTCTTGTTCCTTTACTTCTCGCTGGAGGCGCTGATAGCCCTCTTCGCCCTGGCGATCCCCTTCCTCTTCACCATCGCCCGCCCCCTCTTCGGTGTCATCTACCGCGGCTTGTTCGAGTTGCCGCTTCTTTACCACCTGGCGCGTGTCCTTCTCAGCGCCGTGATAATCATGCCGGCGGCGACGCTGATGGGGTTGACACTGCCGCTGCTGGTAGAGGCGCTGACGCGCCGGCATAGCGGGCTCAGCCGCCAGGCGGGCTTTCTCTACGGCGTGAACTGCGGCGGCGCGGCCCTGGGCGCTTTCGCCTGCGGCTTCCTGCTCTTGCCGGCGTTGGGTACCTTCAAGACTATTCTGGTGGGAGTGGCCATCAATCTGATTATTGCGGTTATAGGGTGGAATGCGTTGGGGAGGTGGCCTTTTGGGCGTCGCGAGTCGCGTGTCTCGGGTCACGCGTCGTTTGAAGACGGGACCCAGGATACGGGACACGGGACACGGGACGCGGCACAAGGGAACGGGGAACGGGAATCGGGAAGTGAGGACCAAAGGGCTAACGACCAACGACCAACGACTAACGACACGGC
>CBDVCL010000424.1:0-2691 GCA_965372475.1 uncultured bacterium
GCGGTCTTCTTGGCATTGTTCCTCTTGTTGTTGGGACGGTGAGAGTGTTGTCGCTCGTCGCTGGTCGCTGGCCAGCCACGCCGTAGCCTTGGCGAAGGCGGGTCGCTAGTCGCTAGTCGCCAGTGCGTATTATCGCACGAGCAACCAGCAACCCTTCGATTCGCGCTTTGCGCTCCCTCAGGGCAGGCCCTTCGACAGAGTTTACCCTGAGCCCTTCGCTTCAATCGCTCAGGGCGAAGGGCTCAGGGTGAGAAGGGCCCTGAGGTCCTCGAAGGGCGAGCAACGAGTAACTACTTACTATCTCATCTCCCTCTCTAACGTCAGCCGTCCATTTACAAACACCTTGACCGCGCCGCGGCCGTGTACGAGTATGGGCAGTTTAAGAAAACTCCCAGCGGGCCGATCTTCGTCGATGACGGCCTTTTTCCCCAACTGGTCCTTGAGCTCGATCCTTACCCGCTTGTTTTGGGGCCCGGAGGGGATCTGGACTTTCAGCAGGCGATATTGGGCGGCCACCTCGCCGGTGCTTTGGTGGGAAAGGGTAATCTCCACCTTTTCGCCGTGGCTGATGCGGGCCCCGGGCGACGGTTTCTGCTTGATGATGGTGAAAGGCGGCAGATCATCTTCGACTTCATTGAGGATCCTGTCGAGCTGGACGAGGTCGCTGGTAAACTCGGCGAGGTGGTCCTCGAAGGCGTGGTAGGTCAAGTCGGGCATGAGGTAGTTCTTGGGCGCCGGGCCAAGGGAGACCAGGAAGGAGATCGGCGCGCCTCGGGCTGTCTGGGCACCGGCCGGAGGGTCCTGGCCGATGACATGGTTGCGCGGGATGTTCGCGGCATGGAGTTGGCAGTTCGTCTTCGCCTTCAAGCTGTTTTGCAGCAGGAGCAGGTTGGCCATGCGGATGTCCTGCCCGGTGAAGTCCGGCACCTTGATGATCTTGGAGCCCAGGCTGGCCGTGACACGGACGAGGCGCCCTTTTTTCACGCGGTTGCCGGGCTGGGGTCGCTGGGCGATGATGCTGTTCTCGGGGACGAAGTTATCATATTGCTCATCGGAAACGCTGAGCTTCAGCCCCTTGGCCTGGAGCAGTTGGCGGGCCTCGTCTAATTGCAGGCCGATGATGCTGGGCACGGGCAGTTCCTGGCCGCGGAAGAGGAGTCTCACGGCGAGGAAGGAGCTTAGCGCGGCGATGGCGATAAACAGGGCCGCGTATCGAAGGTACTGGCCCCGCCTGGGCGGATCAAGGTGGTAGGCCATGTCTTCGATAACAGCCCCCTCCAGGGGCTTGGCCTTGGAAGCGCATGTCTTGATCCCGCATGCTTCGTTTCGGTGCCAACACGGACGATGGTGCCTGGCGCCGCACTCGGAACACAGCAGGCAATCTTCATCAGGAGCTAACTCCTGGGAGCACACCGGGCAGGTGGTCTTGCCCTTCTCATTATTCATTGTCAGCTTTCTTCAAGGCTGTTCTTCTAGCCGCCTTCGCAGAGGGCCCCGGGTCTACCCGGGGGCTCCACTGCCAAGGGTGATTCTATCACATGTGGGGATGCATTTTGACACAAAAACGTGGCGGGATATTTCAATGTGCCGAGTGCGCTGAGGATGTCTTTTCGGGTGTCGGGTGTTGGTTATCGGAAAACCCGCCGGAGGCGGGTGCGCGGCTTCTCCCCTTCGTATAACACAGGGAGAAGCTGCAAGTCGGGAGTCGGTGGTGACTTGAGAAAGATGTCTGCATTGAGGTGACGATCGCCGACCCCCGATGTGCAGCGATTCTCTATTTCTCTGAAGGAGAATCGCCGCCGCCCTCGTCCCTCGGGCGTCCGACAGCCGATTCCCAGCTTCCTACTCCCGATTCCCGATCACCGACAACCGAGATAAAGCGTCCTTCGCGGGCCAAAGTAGCCCCTCACCAAAAAAACACTTGCTATTTTGTGGTCGCGATGATAGGGTATACCAAATATAGTGTATTAACGTGGGTAGAAGTTGGTAGTCCACAGATTCCACCCTCCTTCGCTAAAGCTACGGCGGGGCAGGCAGATTGCACAGATTGAGCTGTAAGCCTGTGTAATTAGACTTTGGAAGAAGGCCCAGGGCCAAAAGACCCCAAGAAGAGTCTGTGTAATCGGCGAAATCTGTGGAGCGTCGCCTTCATAATTAAAAGAACTGGGGAAGCGACATATCTATTATTCCGCGTTCGCGAATACCACGAGCGTAAGCGCGTGGGATAAGCGCAATATATATCGTCCGCAGCGGCGGACGCACAGATCGGAACAAGGATACCGCGGGCGTTGGCCCTGTACCTAAGCACGCAAGTGCATGGTACAGGGCAGGCCCGGGATTCTTATTCTAATCCTTCGGATGGGATGTTATGGAGCGTCGCCTTCATATTTGGTAAGACTAGGGAAGCGACATATCTATTATTCTAATCCTTCGGATGGGATGTTATTGATAAGAAAGCACGGGAGGACAGTATGAAGCTGATGATAGGATTGCCGAAAGGTAGTCTGCAGGAGATGACGGTGAAGTTGATGAACAAGGCCGGCTACGGTCTTCGCTACACGGAACGTTCTTATGAGCCGGAAGTAGATGACCCATCTTTGCAGGCTGTCTTCATCAGGGCTCAGGAGATACCCCGCTACGTGGCGGACGGTTCCCTTGACGTGGGCATATCCGGCGAAGACTGGGTGGCAG
>CBDVCL010000425.1:0-2689 GCA_965372475.1 uncultured bacterium
CTACCTCGTTCCCTTCCTAAAGACCACCTCGCCGAAATATCCAGGCCGATGAAAAGCGGGCCGTCTCTCTTTGCTCGGCGACCACATGCCAAACTGCTTGTAGACCTCATCACCACAGCGCATCACGTTGAAACGCCAGCGGCTGCCGTCCCGGGGCGGGTTAGGGTTCTTCCCCGTTGCGCCGTCAAAAAGATAAAAGGGAATCGCCAGCTCTATCGTCCATGACTTCACCGATGGATCATCGGCGGTCCTAAAAGTGCGCGAGCGGATCGACCTGCCGATCTTGCTCCCCGCGGGATACCATCTTCTCGACTTCTTGCCCAGGTAATCCTTGTGACGGTTGAGCATCGCGCCGCAGCAATTCATCTCAAAGGTGTAATACGCTGAGACATTATCGGCGTCCGGGGAGATGAATATCTCCACGCAGGAATCACGGAACACCGCGTCCAGGTAGTGCGTTCTCACCGAACGGATGTTCTCGTCCTCGCACACGTAGAGCACGTAGAAGTAGTCGTCGCTCCAAAGCATCTTTACCTCGGTGCGGTAGATCGCCCCTCTCTTGTGCCATGGGTAATGGAGCTCGCCGATCGGCTTGAGCTGGCGCCAGGGAGCTTTGTCCCCGTTGCCGTCAACAACGATGTCGCGCTTGATGTGTTTCACCTCGGCGCGCCGGCGGTAGTCCTGGTTGAGCATATTCAGTTGCTCTCGGTTCATCTTCCCTTCTTCCTTCCCCCCTGTGCCGTGTTCTGAGTTCCGTGTGCCACTATCGCTCGCCGAAAACCAATAATCGCGCTCGATATGTAAACAGCGTCCGCATCCAGCAGGTCCTTCCGTTTCATCACTTTTTGCACCACCGTCCCTTTCTTCACCAGCCCCCGCCGCACGATGCCGTTCAGCAGCCCACACTCCAGGGGAGGTGTATACAGCCGTCCCTTCTCTTCTATATATACATTCGTCCTTGCCCCTTCCGTCAGCTCGGCGCGCTGGTTGAAGAAAAGCATGTCAAAGAGCCCTTTCTTTGCCGCCTTCATCCGCTCCCTCTCGTAGAGCTCCCTGTTAGTGGTCTTGTGATAGAGGAAAGGGTCACTGCTATTCGTCTTGTGTTTAGATATGCCTATGCTGTATTCCTTTTCGGGCGCGCCTCGCTTCTCGTGGCTCATGGCGAAATCCCCCTGCTCGCCCACCAGCAGGCGCAGCTTGTACCGTCCCTTCCCCAGCTTAGCCGCATAGAGCTTGAGCGCCTTGCTTATCAGTGCCGGCGGCGGCCTGAAACCGAAATAATCCGCCGATTCCTTCAGCCGCGCCATATGCCGTTCGAGGCGCTTGAGGCCGTTATCATAGAGCAGTGCTTCTATCAGCTTGAAATCAGGCCGCAACGCGCCCGTGAGAAAAGTGCCCTTCAGTTTCGCCTCGGCATACTCGTCCGCGGCGCGCGAGTCGGCGACGATGCCGCCGCCGATTCCCATCTCGGCCTTGCCCCCCTCAAGTAACACCGTCCTGATAGCGACGTTGAATTTCGCGCTACCATCGGGAGAGAAGAAGCCGATCGCCCCCGTGTATATCTTTCGCTCCTCCTTCTCCAGGCCGCGCAGGATTTGCATGCAGCGTATCTTCGGCGCGCCCGTCACCGAGCCCGAAGGGAAGACGGCCTTCACCAGATCGAAGATGCTCGTGTTCGGCTTCAGCCTGCTTTCGATGCTGGACGTCATCTGGTGCACGGTCGGATATTGTTCCACCTCGAACATCTTCTTCGTCTTGACGCTACCTGCCTTCGAGATACGCCCCAGGTCGTTGCGCAGCAGGTCAACGATCATCAGGTTCTCGGCGCGGTTCTTCTCGTCGTTGACGAGGAACTGGCGATTGCACGCGTCCTCGCCGGGATACCTACCGCGCGCCACCGTGCCCTTCATCGGCCGCACCTTGATGCGGCCCTTGTCTATGGCGAAAAAGAGCTCGGGCGAGGCGGAGATGATCGTGTGCTTGCCGCACTGCGCAAGAACGTTATAGTTGGCCCGTTGCTTTCTCTTCAGTTCCTCATACAACCCCTGCGCCGAGCCGTGAAAGCCGAACTTGTACTTGATCGTATAGTTCGCCTGGTATATGTCCCCCGCGGCCAAATGCCGCTTTATCTTCGCGATATTCTTCGCATATTCCCCGTAGCTGACATCCAGCTTCAGACCCCGTATGCCGTATCCCGCCTCCCGCTTCCCACCTCCCGCTTCCCACCTCCCGCTTCCCGCCTCCCGCTTCTTCGCGACTTCTCTCCTATCGAAAACCCCAAACCACGCATACGGAAAACTGACCTTCGGCCCCGGCGAGAGCTTATCCTCGAGAAGATACCCAAACTCGTAACTGAAAAACCCCGCGAGGTAATATCGCTTGCTGAGGAGCTGCAGGTGGCGGAAATAGTCCTCGAGGTCGGCCGCGTCCTCTAGCGCCAGGACCTCACGCGGCTTGCCGAAGTAGTATGAGCGGTTGTCCTCGCCGCTCGCCTTGCCTGTCTCAAACCAGAAGAAGTTGTCGGTCATTCTTGTTCGGTGTCTCAATTACAATTCAACGTAGGGGCGCCCTACCACGGGCGCCCAATAGGGAGCCCGCAGTGGCGCTGAATTGGCAAGAGCCATCTTTTCAGCGGTCGACCGCTAGTATTGTCGGACGTTGTTCTGCGGTCGACACCTCCCCTACATTG
>CBDVCL010000426.1:0-2677 GCA_965372475.1 uncultured bacterium
CAAGAGCTTCGTCAAGGCGCTGGAGCTGAAGGACGTCTACACCAAGGGGCACTCACAGCGAGTGGCCGACATGACGCTGAGAATGGGCCAGCGCCTGCCCGAGATGAAGCGCCGCAGGCTCTCCGTCTGCTTCCTCGCCGCCCTGCTGCACGACATCGGCAAGCTGATGATAGACGGAGCGATCCTGAACAAGCCCTCGTCCCTGAGCAACGCGGAATACGACAAGGTGAAACAGCACCCGCTCAACGCCGCGATGATCCTGGGCCCGATAGAGGAGCATATGAACCTGTCGAGTATAATCCGCCATCACCACGAGCGCTGGGACGGGCGCGGCTATCCTGACGGGCTGAAGGGCGAGGATATCCCTCTCGAATCGAGAATAATCGCGATCGCCAACGCCTTCGACGCGCTCACCTCGCGCCGCGCCAATCGTCCCGCGATGAGCGTGAAAAGCGCGATGAAGGTTATCAGCAAGGAGGGCGGCCGCCAGCTTGACCCGGATCTGCTGGATACATTCGCAGGCATAGCACGGGAAACCGAATCATGGCAGAAACTGCTTGCCGTGGGAGCTTGAGAGTATCTCTAACCATTTAATCAAGGGAGGGTAATACGATGAAGAGCAAGAGTAGCAGCAAAGGCCTGCTTTGGTTCGCTGAGGCCGCGGAACCCTTCGATTCGCTTCGCTCTCTCAGGGCCAGCCCTTCGACAGAGTTTACCCTGAAACCCCGCAGGGGTGAAGGGCTCAGGGCGCGGAGGGCGCGGAAGACGGCAATCATCGTAGGGGTGATCGCCCTGTCGCTGTGCCTGGCGCAGGATTCGCTCGCCGGGCTGAAAAGCAGCGGCGCGCACTTCCAGGGCGTATCCTTTCATTACGGCTCCGCTTTCACCAGCGGCGGCCTGACGCAGGAGCAGAACGGCGGCGCCTGGAGCAACTACGGCGTGCGCCTGCATTTTGCCCACGACGGCAACGACAAGCTGGGCCTGCTCGTCGGCCTGGCGAACTACGACCTGCACCTGAGCAAAAAGCTCACCTATGCCAGGCGCGAGAGCAGCACCACGATGACTCCCCTGCAGGCGGGGGCGCGTATCGCCCTGCCCCTGGGAGGGCCGGTGTCTTTCTACCTGGGCGGCGGCGTTACCTACTGTAGTATAAAGCAGGCCAGCCAGGTGACTTTCGACCACCTCGACGCCAGCATCGTCAACGAGAGCGCGAAGAGCGGCTTCGGCGGCTTCGCCCTTGCCTCGGTGGAAGTGCTCACCCCAGGCGGCATAGCGCTGGGCCTGGAGGGGCAGGGAAGCAGGATAAAGGTGAACGACATGCTCAACGCCAGCGCCAAGGCCTACGAGCAGACGCTGGACGCGATAGCGGTGAGTGCGAATTTGAGTTATTACTATTGATGGCTGTGCAGGTGACCCTTTTTCACCACCAAGGCACCAAGACACCAAGAGCTTCAGGAATACGCAGCCTTTCGGATAACGGCAGGTAATGCGCTTCGGTCACAGGGGAGCATTCTTGGTCTTGGCGGGTACTAGAAGGCGAGGCGAGGCACCAAGGGAAGCCAAGGCACGGAGACGTAGGCAATGGGCGGATCGACTTTTCACCGCACCCTTTGGGTGCGGGGGAGGGCGCAGTGGCCCTCCCCTACACTTCCATCATCGTAGGGGCGGCCTACTACGGCCGCCCTTGAGTTCGTAGGTTATCCCTGGCCCGCCACTCTTCCCTGCTTCTTCAGCTTATACTCCAACACTTGCCTCTTTATCCCCAACAGCTGCGCGGCTTTCTTTTTCACGCCTCTTGCTTTGTGCATCGCCGCGGCGATAAGCTGGTCCTCCATCTCCTCCACCGCCCCTTCCAGCGAGATGGCCTTGCCCTCGCCTATCGCCTTGGTCAACTCCGCCAGGCCCGGCGCCTCCATCGCCCCCGCATCCCAGCGGCGCACGTGCTCGGGCAGGTCCTCCACGTCGACCGTCTTGCCCTTGGCGCCGACCAGGGCGCTCTCCACGGCGTTCTGGAGCTCGCGGATGTTGCCGGGCCAGTCATAGTTCGCCAGCGCCGCCATCGCCTCGCCTGTGAAGCGCGGCGCCTTGCCGCCGTATGCCTCTTCCTGCCTGTTCCTGAATGATTCAACCAACAGTGCTATGTCTTCCTTCCTCTCGCGCAGGGGCGGCAGGCGCAATGCGACGACGTTGACGCGGAAATAGAGGTCCTCGCGGAAGCGTCCCGCCGACACCTCCGCCTTCAGCTCGCGGTTGGTGGCGGCCAGCAGGCGCACCTTCACCGAGATGGTCTCGGTACCGCCCACCCGCTCGAAGCATCTCTCCTGCAGGACGCGCAAGAGCTTGGCCTGCAGGTCGAGACTGAGGTTGCCTATTTCGTCGAGGAAGAGCGTGCCGGTGTGCGCCTGCTCGAAGCGCCCTATCCGCTGCTTGTCCGCGCCGGTGAAGGAACCCTTCTCGTGGCCGAAGAGCTCGCTCTCCAGGAGCGTGGCGGAGAGGCTCATGCAATCCACGGCGACGAAGGGCCTGCCCGTCTCGGCGCCGAGGTCGTGTATCGCCCGCGCCACCAATTCCTTCCCCGTGCCGCTCTCCCCGCTTATCAACACGCTGGTCTTGCCGTTGGCGAGCCGGCCTATCTGCTTGATGATGCCGACCATCGCCTTGCTCGCGCCCACGAGCG
>CBDVCL010000427.1:0-2673 GCA_965372475.1 uncultured bacterium
CATCAAGATAACCTCGGTGGGCGCGAGCGGCCTTTCCGCCCAGGGGGAATACATCTTCCGGCAGATGTCGCAGTACACGCGCGGCGTCTTCGTCTTCCTCACCTACGGCGAGAAGGGCGAGAGCGACGGCGCCATGACCGCCGACAAGGGGCGCGTCAGCCACCACACGGGCGAGAACTGGCAAGCGGAGTCGCTGGAGCTGATCATCGTGCGGCTGGTGGGGCGCGAGTTGGCGATGCTCAAGGGAAAGTCCTTCGTAGCGGAAGACTACTTCGAGGTGTTCGGCGATGACGCCGAAGCGGACCGCTTGCTGGACGATATGTTCAAGAAGGGGGTGCAGCAGCTCATCGACTACGCCACGGTACGGTTGGCGCAGGGCACCGCCGTGGGGGTCTTGCCCGTATCCACTAAGGACGAGGAACTGAAGGCCGCCGCCGAGATGCTGGAGGAGCGGCTCATCCTGAACATGTTCCCGGATAAGACCTTCAAGCTGGTGGAGCGCAAGGACCTGCGCCAGGTGCTGGAGGAGCAGAAGATGGCGTTGGCCGGTCTTTTCGACGATGCGGGGGTAGTGGAGGTGGGTAAGCTGATGGGGGCGAAGACCCTGCTCTTGTCCAAGCTCTACCGCCGCGGCAAAAAGCTGGAGATGTACTTGAAGCTGGTGCGCGTGGAAACGGGGGAGATAATCTCCGTGGCGCTGTTGCGCATTGATGGCAAGCTTGTTAAGGTCGAGATGTAAGATAGCGTGCATCGTGCATCGCATTTCGTATGTCGTTTGGCTTGGCGACATGCAGGGCACGACGCCCGAATCCGGAGAGCAATGAAGACAGCAATACTCCTAACCCTAGGAATCCTCACCATGACTAATGGCACAGCCGCACAACTGAAGCTACCTGCCATAATTTCCGACCACATGGTGATACAGCGCGGCGTGGGCGCCCCCGTTTGGGGCTGGGGTAAGCCGGGCGCCAAGGTGGTGGTAAAGATAGAGGGCCACGCGCGCGGCGGCGAGGTGGCGGCGGACGGGCGCTGGCTGGTGCGCCTTCCCGCTAAGCTGAAGGCAGGGGGCCCCTACCAGATGACCGTCTTCAGCGAGGGCGAGACCATCGTTGTCAAGGACATCCTCGTGGGCGAGGTTTGGCTCAATTCAGGCCAGTCGAACATGGAATGGTCGGTCGAGAGATCCGGCGACGCCGCGCAAGAGATAGCCGCCGCTGACTGGCCAGAGATACGCCTCTTCCACGTGCCGCGCAAGAACTCATCGGTTGCCCTGGAAAACACCAAGGCGTCGTGGCAGATATGCTCGCCCGAGACGATCCCTGGCTTCTCTGCTGTCGCTTATTACTTTGGGCGGGAACTGCACAAGGAACTGGCGGTACCCGTCGGCCTGATAGAAAGCGCCTGGGGCGGCACCCCCCTGGCATGCTGGCTGGAGAGGGCGGCGCTGGCAGCCGACGCCGACTACAAGCTGATTCTTGAGCGCGGCGATAGGTTGGGCAAAGGGGACGAAACTCTTATCAAGGACGGGGTGATGGAGTTCGACCTGCAGTTCGCTGGCCTGGAGTTCGTGCCGAAGGCCGCCGCGGCCAAGCCCCTGCTCATAGACGATTTCAAGGGCGCTGAGCGGGCGAACGCCCTGGGCGGCTCCTGGGGCGAGGTGAATACCAATTCGGCAGAGCCAAAGCGATTCGAAGCGGGGCGGTTCAGCGGCTCGCTTAAGTACGACAAGTGGGCGGCCGTAAGCTCGAACCTTAGCGCGGATGGCGGTGCCGTGGATCTCAGCGCCTACGAGGGCCTTCGTTTCAAGGTCAAGGGGGTGGGTCAATTCTGCCTTGGTCTGCACCAGCCTTCTATCACGGACTGGGACAGCCACAGGACGGCGGCGATACAGGGGGAGGAGGAATGGCGCGAGGTGACTATTAAGTTCGCCGATATGGCGCAGGGCGGCTGGGGGGAAACCAAGCCCTTCACGCCGCACGAGCTGGATTCCCTTTTCATTGCCCCCTCCATGCCCAGTGTTACGCCGCAGGAACCGTCGGGGCTCTTCAACGGCATGATCATGCCCGTGGTCCCTTACGGCGTGCGCGGTTTCACCTGGTACCAGGGCGAGACCAACGTCGGGCGCGCCTACCAGTACCGCAAACTGCTCAAGGACCTGGTGAAGAGCTGGCGGGTGGTCTTCGTCAACGAAGCTGCCCAGTTCCTCGTGGTTCAGTTGGCCAACTGGCGCGAACGGCAGAGCGACCCCGAGGAGAGCGACTGGGCGGAACTGCGTGAGGCGCAGGCGATGGTGTTAGAATTGCCCGGCACCGGCCTGGCGGTGACGATGGACATCGGTGAAGCGAACGACGTCCACCCCGCCAACAAGCAGGAGGTGGGCAGGCGCCTGGCGCTCTGGGCGCTAGGCACGACCTACGGGAAGGATATCGTCTACTCGGGGCCGCTCTATGAGTCCATGAAGGTAGACGGGAACGAGGTGCGCTTGAGTTTCAAGCACAGCGGCGGCGGCCTGGAAGCGAAAGACGGCGGACTCAAGGCGTTCGCCCTGGCGGGGCAAGACAAGAAATGGCACTGGGCCGAGGCGGAGATAGAGGGAGAGACGGTCGTGGTGAGTTCAAAGGAAGTGAAAGCCCCCGTTGCCGTTCGCTATAACTGGGGGGATAACCCCGGGGG
>CBDVCL010000428.1:0-2672 GCA_965372475.1 uncultured bacterium
AGATCTCTACCACCTGGTTCCTGGTGGCGGAGATGTGGGCGAGGTGGTCGGTGACCTGGAAAGAGAAGGTATAAGTCCCATCGGCCAGGGGGCGGTGGAACTGGTCCTCGCCGCCCCAGATCACTCTCTGCGGCAGCCTCTCCACGCCCTCGAAACGCCGCACCAGAGTGTTCTCGTTGTCATAGATATTCAGCTCCCAGGAGCCGATGCCGGTGTCCGTGCTTGAGTATACCTTGAAATGGGCGCTCTCGCCACGGGCGGGGGCGAAGCGCACGGGATCGACTACGGCGCTCACGCGCGGCGGCGGCAGTTCCTCTTCCCGACCCCAATGATAGCCTATCGTGACCCAGAACTTCTCCTGCGAGTCCTGCACCACGTCCTTGAAGGCCTTGGTGTAGAGAACCAGCGCCGTGTCCAGCTGGAAACGCCACTCCGGGTCACGGTAGCTGGTGCCGCAGCTCATGCGCCCGGCCTGGTAGAAATTGGACTCGTAGCCGCCGCGCACGCCGAACTTGTGCTGAAAGAGCCAGAACTCCAGGCCGAGATGGATGATCTTGTTCTCCGCGACAGGAATGCGCGGATCGCTGATCTGGTCAAGGTCGACGGCCACGACCTGGTCCATGCGCAGGAGATAATCGTGGCGATAGGCAATGCTGTATGTCACCACCTGCGGCGCGTCTATCTCCAGGCCGCGGCCGATGATCGTCACCCGCTCGGGCATCGGCGTTTTGTTTATTGGCAGAATGAGGTCATCGTCCCTGTCCGCCAGATATTGCTGGTATTCATCGTAATCCGCAGAATCGACCAGCTCGTAATCGTCATTGAATTTGATGCGCGAGATGACGTCACGCATACGGAAACCTGCCCTTAGCTCGCGCCCGTACTTCTCCAGCTTTATGCGGTAGAGGAATCCTATGTCCACGCCCCAGCCGGTCACGTCAATGGGGTTCTTCAGCACCGCCTCGAGGCGAGGATCATCATGGATCGGGCACTGGTCGTAATTGATGAAATAGGGGTCGTTCGTGATCCACTTCACGTTCACGCCCATAGCCAGGTCGCGCGCCGGCGTCATCCGCGCGGCGAAAGTGCCGATGACCTGCTGTGACTGCAGGGCGGCGCTGAGGATGCGGTTGGAATCGGGGATCTGCTTGATCTCCGTTATCTTCATGCCCTTGGTATCACGGTAGAAGTTCTCCATGGGATGGTAGAGCCTCTGCCAGGTCAAGCCGACGTTGACGTTGGGGGCGAGGGGCGCGTGGCCGGTGAGATGGCCAAACCAGGGCTTGCCATATACGTCCTTGAAATACGCGGGCGAGCCACCCAGGCTGATGTTCCAATAGGGCACCTGCACCAGGCCGGCCGGGTTCCAATATACGGCACTGGCATCGTCAGCCACCGCGCCGAAAGCCCCGCCCATGCCGATGGCCCGGGCGCCCATGCCATAAGAGCCCGGCCGCATGAAGAACGGGTTGTAGGGCTCGGCGGGTCGGCCCGTGACGCCAAAGGCGTCACCGTTGCCGAGGGCCAGGACCAACAACAAAGCTGCCGTTTTTCTCATCACCTTGATACCCTCCGCACATACGCCAACACTTCGGCCACGGCGTGATAGAGCTCCATGGGGATCTCGCGGTCAAGCTCGAGTTTTATCAGCATCTCCAGCAGGCCCGCGTCCTCGTATATTGGGATGCCGGCCTCACGCGCCCGGGCGATTATCTTCTCAGCGATCAGCCCTTGTCCCTTGGCCGACACCTTCGGCGCCTTGTTCTGCCCCTCCTTGTAGCTGAGGGCCACCGCGCCGGCTCTCTTTTGTCTCGCTCTCTTATCGTCCATAATCCCTTTGCCGCTCGACGAACCACAGCTCGTGAAGCGTTATTCGTGAAGCGTATCTCGCGCGATCGAACGCACGCTTCACGAGGGACGCTTCACGCTTCACTATCTACATGCACGAATTCTCTCTGCCGCACGTTGACCGAGCTCACCTGCCATCCCGCCCCACGCAGGGCGCCCAAGAGCTCGTCCACCCCGCCGGCCAGCCGGCGGCAAGACTCCTCCGCCGCGGCGTTCACGTTCACTTCCAGCCGCCCGTGGTCCGCCATCAAGTTCACCTGCACCATCCCCAGCTCCCCCTCTCGCAGAAGCAAGGTCACGCTGTAAGGCCCGTGCTCACCCTCGCCGCGGGGCCGGCGCCAGAGCATGCCCATGCTCTTCATCTCCTCGCCGTCCCAGTAGGGTATCTCGACACTGCGCTGGAAGTAAAGCTCCTCGTCGCGCGCCGCGAGCTGGTGAGCGGTAATCCCCTCGAGTATCTTCGCGGCGGCGCGGCTCACACCCTCGTCGCCCGAGCGCTGCCGAAGACTGTATAGCCGGTGCTTCAGATCGCCTGACAACTTCGCCTCATCCGCTTTCCCTTCCCCGAGCACTTCGCCGGCGACCTTGCTCTCATAGAACAAACCGCTGTTCCGCACGAACTCCTGAAGGCGCCGCGCCGTGTCCGGCCGGCCGAGATCCACCACCGAGTCCTTGACCCCATCAAGGGCCGCTGCCCGGCCCTGCCGCGCCGCCGACGAGAACATCTTCGCCAGGTCCCGCCCCAACCGCAGATCGCCCCACGGCCACCTCCAGGCCTTATCAAGCTTCGGCGAAGCCTGGGACAAGGCCCGCGCCGCCGCCCC
>CBDVCL010000429.1:0-2653 GCA_965372475.1 uncultured bacterium
CCCCCGCTGCTGTCTGCCGACAGGCAGACGCGGGGGGCGTACTCGGCGAACTGAAGTAGCCCATTACCAAATTGTGCCTTGCGTTTAGCGCTGGATATATTACAATATCCGCGTGGGCTGATCGATCTTGCTTAATATCACCGGGAGGTAATGCCAATGGGCGGGATGTTCGGCGTGGTGTCGAAGGGCGATTGTGTCAGTGACGTCTTCTACGGGACGGATTACCACTCGCACCTGGGAACGATGCGGGGTGGTATGGCCGTGAAAAGGAATGGCGGAAAGGGATTCGCCAGGTATATCCACGACATCACCAACTCCCAGTTCAGGTCAAAGCTCGAGGATGACCTGCCGAAGATGAGCGGCAGGATGGGGATCGGCGTGATCAGCGACTACGAGGACCAGCCCCTTGTCATCTCCTCTCACCTGGGCGTGTATGCTATCGCTACCGTCGGAGTTGTCAAGAACGCTGAGAAGCTGATAAAGGAGGCGTTCGGGCATAAGAAGGGCGCTTTTGCCCAGATGAGCCACGGCGAGGTGAATCCGACGGCCCTGGTGGCCCACCTTATCGACCGCGGCTCCACTTTCAAGGAAGGTATCCGCAAGGCCCAGGACGCCATAGAGGGCTCGTGCTCGATACTGCTCCTCACC
Organism: uncultured bacterium; assembly: GCA_965372475.1. Lineage (GTDB taxonomy): Bacteria > Oederibacteriota > JAUXIB01 > JAUXIB01 > JAUXIB01 > CBDVCL01. Next base: position 649 of record CBDVCL010000429.1, read on the forward strand.
GACAAGGGCCTTTACGCCGCGCGGGACAAGTTCGGCCGCACGCCGTTGATCATAGGCAAGAAGAAGGGCGCCTGCGCGGTCAGTTCCGAGACCTGCGCTTTCCCAAACTTGAATTACGAGACCGGGGATTACCTGGGTCCCGGGGAGATCGTGTTGGTAAGCGAGAAGGGGGTGGCGCAGAAGAGCAAGCCGCAGAAGAGGATGCGTATCTGCTCTTTCCTCTGGGTCTACTATGGTTACCCGGCCAGTAACTACGAGGGCATCAACGTCGAGGACGTGCGCAACAAGTGCGGCGCCTTCCTCGCGCGTCGCGATGACGTGGAGATAGACGTGGTCGCGGGAGTGCCTGATTCCGGTACGGGTCACGCCATCGGCTACGCGAATGAGGCGGGTGTGCCTTATCGCCGCCCCTTCGTTAAATACACCCCCACCTGGCCGCGTTCCTTTATGCCCCAGATACAGGAGATCAGGGACCTGGTGGCGGTGATGAAGCTGATCCCCGTGCGGGAGCTGATCCAGGGCCAGCGGCTGCTCTTTTGCGAGGATTCCATTGTGCGCGGCACTCAGCTCAAGGACACCATCCAGAGGCTCTATGACTACGGGGCGAAGGAAGTACACATGCGTCCCGCTTGCCCGCCCCTGATACACGGGTGCAAGTTCTTGAATTTCTCCCGCTCCGAGTCGGTGTTGGACCTGGCCGGACGCAGAGCTATCAGTGAGTTGGAGCCGAAGGGCAAGGCGGACCTTAAGGCCTATGCCGACCCTGATTCGGCGAAACATAAAGCGATGGTAGAGAGGATCAGGAAGCGCCTGCGCCTGACCAGCCTGCGCTACCAGCGCCTCCCCGACCTCGTCTCGGCGATCGGACTGCCCAGGGAGAAGCTGTGTACTTACTGCTGGGACGGCCAGGGGTGATGGTAGCGGGGGAGCCGGGGACTGGGAGCTCGGGGAAATGAAGGAGAGGTAAGAAGCAGGAAGTAAGAGGCAAGATGAGGTAAGAGGAAGGAAGCAAGAAGTGAGATGTAAGAGGTAGTAGACGGCATAGTTCTTACTCCCTCTTACTTCTTGTATCTGACTTCTTACTTCTGCCATATTGAGAATGATTAGGGTAACAGGCCTGTCGAAAACATACATCAAGCGCCACCTCTGGACCAAGAAGGTCACGCCGGCCCTGCGCGGCATTGGCTTCGAGGTGAAGAAGAACACCATCTACGGCCTGCTGGGGCTCAACGGGCAGGGCAAGACTACGACGATGAAGCTCATCGTCGGTCTCTGCCGCCCCGACACCGGGTATGTCGAGCTCTTCGGCCGCAGGCAGGATTTCTTCCGCACTGACGTGACGGCGCTGGGCAAGGTCAGCTACCTGCCCGAACTGCCCTACTTCCCGCGCCACCTCACGGCGCGCGAGCTCTTGGACTACTACGGTTCCGTCTTCTTTTTCCGGCGCTCGGAGATCTCTCGTCGCCGGGACGAGGTGCTGGAGATAGTAGGGATGAGCCCCCACGCCGACGTGGAGCTGGGCGAGATGTCCAAGGGCATGATGCAGCGCATCGGCATCGCCCAGGCGCTCTTAAACCGTCCTGACCTGCTTCTGCTTGACGAGCCGATGAATGGGTTGGACCCACTGGGCTTGAAGATGGTGCGTGAGATCATGCTGGAACTGCGCAACAAGGGCAAGACCATCCTCTTCAGTTCGCACATCCTGAGTGAAGCAGAGAAGGTGTGCGACCGCGTAGGCATTATTCATAACGGTCTGCTGGTCAAGGAACTAGAGGACGTAAAGAAGCTGAAGGCACAGAAGTTGGAGGAGGAGTTCATTAAGGCGGTAAGCTAAGAGTCGTCGCTCGACTATCGTGCGATCGCGCGATCGTCCGATAGCCCGATAGACGATAGCCGAACTAATGAGAATACTAAGCCTCGCATACATGTTCTTCCGCCAGCAGGTACGGCACAGGGTGCAGGTGGTGGTCGCCGTCTTTGCCGTGGCGATCATCCTTACCGCTCT
>CBDVCL010000430.1:0-2640 GCA_965372475.1 uncultured bacterium
AAGGTGGGGCATTTTGATAGGTACTGGAGTTTCGAATAACTCGGGAAAAGGAGGGGAAAATGAAGATCGGACTCTACAGCATCACCTACCTGGGCGTGTGGTACCGGGGCAAAGCGTTGACGCTCGAACAGGTGGTGCGCCGCGCCAGGCAGTACGGTTATCACGGGGTGGAGATAGACGGCAAGCGGCCGCACGGCAACCCCCTGGATATGCCGGCGAAGCGCTGCCGCGAGCTGAAGAGGATAGCGAAGGGCGAGGGCATCGAGCTTTACGCCGTCGCCGCGAACAACGATTTCGGCAGTCCCGTCGTGGAGCACCGCGAATGCCAGCTTCTTTACCTGCGCGAGCTGCTGCGCATGACGCAGGACCTGGGCGTGAAGCTGGTGCGCATCTTCGCCGCTTGGTCGGGCGTGACCAGGCACCCCCAGATCGGTTCCTATGATATCGCACGGCGTAACTGGCTGGAACTGCACAGGAAATGCACCCCGGGGGAGACTTGGGCCTGGTGCCGCGAAGGCTTGAGCGAGGCGTCGCGCCTGGCGCGCGAGCACGGCGTCATCCTGGCGCTCCAGAACCACAAACCCGTTGTCGGCCTTTACAGGGACCTGTTGCGCATGGTCAAGGAAGTCAATTCGCCGAACCTGAAGGTGTGCCTGGACGCGCCCCTGCTTCGCTTCGAGAAAGACAAGAGCACCGCCGAGCTCTACAGGGCGGCGCGCGCCGCGGGGAAGAAGCAGGTGCTCTCGCACTACGGGGGCGAGTTCGAACGGGACAAGCAGGGGCGGGTGCGCCTGGTGAAGGGGCAGAAGAACATGCCCGACTTCATCCGCGCCATGCGCGAGATAGGCTACAGGGGATACTTCGGCTACGAGCTTTGCCATCCCCTGCCCGTTATCAAGGGGAAGAAGGTCGGCTTGGACTTCGCGCACAAGAACGCCAAGCTGGCGGCGGAATACCTGCGCACGGTGATGCGTGAAACGTAGAGGGAGAAATGATGAGCGAAGACAAGGGCACGGATGATTTCGTGAAGGAAGGCCTGAAGATGAAGGACCAGGTGGAATACCAGGAGGGGGCGGTGGTGAGCAAGACGCTGATAAAGAAGGACACGGGCACGCTCACGCTCTTCGCCTTTGACAAGGGCGAGGGGCTGAGCGAGCACAGCGCGCCCTTTGACGCGCTCGTCTACGTGATCGACGGCAAGGCCGAGGTGAAGATATCCGGCCAGGCCTACAACATCGGCGCGGGGGAGATGATAATCATGCCCGCCGACAAGCCGCATGCTTTGAAGGCGAATGAGCGGTTCAAGATGTTGCTGGTGATGATCAAGTGAATAGTAGCTAGTAGTTAGGAGCTAGGAGCTAGGGGATGGGGAAGACCATAAGGGAAAGGGCGAGGAAGACGGAGGTAGTCGCCTCCTATGATATCGTGGTCGTAGGGGGCGGGATCGCGGGGGTGGCGGCGGCCCTGGCGGCGCGCAGGAACGGCGCCAGCGCCTGCATCATAGAGAAGGAGCACGTGCTGGGCGGGCTGGCGACGCTCGGCCTCGTGGTCTACTACCTTCCCCTCTGCGACGGCCACGGCACCAAGCTGGTGGGCGGTATCGGCGAGGAACTGCTGAAAAATTCTCTGAAATACGGCCCGGGTGCTATCCCCCGGGCATGGCGGGGCCAGGCGAGTGAAGCGGCACGGAGCCGAGACCGTTACCAGGTGGTATTCAACGCCGCCTCTTACATGATATCGCTGGAAGAATTGGTGCTGAAGAACCGGGTGGCGCCCCTGTATGACACCAGGTTCTGCGACGTTAGTATCAACAAGGGAAAGATAGAGGCCGTTATCGTTGAGAATAAATCAGGGCGGCTCGCCATCGGCTGCAGAGTAGTGATAGACGCCTCGGGAGACGCCGATGTCTGCAAGGCGGCGGGGGAGAAGACGGCGAGCACGGGAAACATGGGCAGCGCCTGGTTCTTTTCGTACGACAAATCGAAGCTGGGCTTTCACTACATGATAGACCCGGATTCAACCAGGAAGCGTTATCGTGGGGATGACTGGCGCGATGTTATTGCCATGGATATCCGCTCGCGCGAGATGGTGATGAAGGAAATACGGAAGCTCAAGAAGGGGAACAAGAATATCTATCCGTTGGTAATCCCCACGTTACCACAGTTTCGTACCACGCGGCGCCTCGTGGGCGGTTTCGAGTTGGACGAGCGAGATGACAAGAAGAGTTTCGATGACAGCATCGGCATGGTAGGGGATTGGCGGGTGGCAGGGCCCGTGTTCCAGATACCCTACAGGTGCCTCACCGCACACAAGGTGACTAACCTTCTCACGGCAGGACGATGTATCTCCGTGACGCGCTCCGCCTGGGAGGTGACGCGCGCCATCCCCGCCTGCGCCGTGACGGGCCAGGCGGCGGGAACCGCCGCGGCGCTGACTGCGAGGAGTGGTGGGGCAGTTCGGGATTTGAAGGTGCAGGAGTTGCGGCAGGTACTGAGAAGGCAGAAGGTGATTCTAAGTAGTCAGTAGACAGGGGTAGTCCGCGTTCACTGTAGGGGAGCACCACCGCGTGCTCCCCCGTGCCCCAACGGGGCACGGCCTAGGAAGTAACTGTTTTGGCCCCCGCGTCTGCCCCCATTCCTG
>CBDVCL010000431.1:0-2633 GCA_965372475.1 uncultured bacterium
TGCCCCAACTGAATAGCTGGTAATCCGCTGCCAGCGTGAGCGCATCGTTAAGACGGTAGGAAGCGCCAACAGCCATCGCCGGCGGCATCTCCAGCGTGCCGCCATCCTCGTGGTCAGTTTGCGTAGGATAGGAATTGGCCGGGTTGTTGAAATCGTAGTAGACTTCCTCGCTGGATTCCTTGAATTCCATCGGCGCCGCCAGCTTGTACATCACGCCGAGCTTGAGCGCGCCCGTCACCTTGCCGAGCGCGCCAAACGCGAGCTGCGGACCACCGCTAACCTTGGTGGTGTTGTACTCCCTCTTCTCCTGTGTTGTAAAGATGTCCTCTTGGTCGTTGGTTATCGCGCCGTTGAAGAAGCTCAACCCCGCGCCCAGCATCAGGTACTTATTCAGTTCGTAGGCGCAATAACCGTTAAGCGTGTAGATGCCGCCGTCCATCCTTGTCGTAGACATGCCATCACTGTCCGGGAAATGGTTGATCGAGAGGGCGTCAATTACCAGGTGCGAGGAAAAGGCGACTACAGCGTTGTGCCCGCCCGGGTTGAGCGGATAAACGATACTGCCGAAGTTAAGCGCGGTCTTCATCATGTTTCCCTCTCCCGCCACCGGCGCCTTCGCGCCCGCTTCCGTAGTCCCCACTCCCCAGTCATTGGTCTTGCGCGAGTAATATCCCACCAGCGTCACCTCGGGCCGCTTGAGCTGGGCCAGCCCCGCGGGATTATAGTAGGTAGCCGTAGCGTCGTCCGCAACGGCCGTAAAGGCGCCCCCCATACCCATGGCGCGAGCTCCCGCGCCGCCGATATTAAAATCGGGTGCCTGGGCCTGCGCCAAGGGCACAACGACCAGCGCCAGCACGACAAACAGCGTCATCTTTGCCATCGTTGTCTCCTATTCCTCGATCGCCCCGAATTTATAGATGAACGACAGGTATACCTTCGCAACTGTCTCCTCATTGCTATAGGTCACGCCGTCCACCGCGCGGCTTTCCGCCAGCGGACTGTACTCCACGGCAATATCCGCGACCGCATCCGCGGTTATCAGTCCGACACCGGCTGTATAGAACTTCCGTGTCTCAGCCCGGTAGGTGTTAGCGTCCAGGATATTCAAGTCGAGCAGGATCTGATTGAAAGCATTCGGGGAACCCAAAGGGAAGGTATAGAACCCCAGGCGCAGGGGAATGGGATATGCCTCAAGGCGGGAGAGGAGATACTCCAGGCCTAGGTGGAGCTGGCCGGAGTCGTCCAGGTTCGCCTTCTCGTAAACACTACCCGCTTTCATCTCGTTCTCAGACCACTGGTAGAAATGATAATCGCAGGCCAGGTTCAATAGATCATAGGGTCGATAGGCGACACCTATCGCGTAAGCCAAGGGCAACTCCATCTCTATCGGCGGAATGCCAATGCTCGAGCCATAGTCCTTGGTGTCCACCGTCACCTGGCTGGACCTATCCGACTCCAGGTCCAGTCTTACCGGCGTACGGATCATCGCGCCTAGCCGTATGCCCCGCGTCAGTTTAGCCAAGCCGCCAAAAGTCCACTGCGGGCCGCCGCGGCAGTCAAACCCTACTACTTCCAGTTGGTAGACATAGTCATCCGGGAAGGAATCATATACCGTCGTCTCTTCCATCTCCATACGAAAGCGACCGCCGAATTGGCTCAGTCCACAGCCAACGCTAAACATCTCGTTCACCTCGTAAGCAAGCATGCCGGAATAAGCATAGATGCCCCCCAGGATACTGCCTTCGTTATGCTCGATACCGTCACCATAAGCGCCGCCAATGACTCGCTCGTCCACCTCCTGCGCCAAATCAAAAGCGATTATCTTATGAATGGACGCGGCCAAGACGAAATTCTTGGTCTCCGGGCTTAGCGGGAACACGACACTGCCGAAATTCACGCTATACTGTCCGACGTCACCAGCCTTGTATGTCCTGCCCGGATACGGGACGATTGGCTCGTTCCGGCGCAGGGAATAATAGCCCACCCCCGTCAGCTCTATGCGCTTGAGCTGGCAGAGCCCTGCCGGATTGTAGAACGCCGCCGTGGCGTCGTCAGCGATCGCGGTGAAGGCGCCGCCCATTCCCGTTGAGCGCGCTCCCGCGCCGGTGACATTCAAACTGGAAGGGCCTTGTGCCGCCAAAGACGGCAACACGAGGCACGCTATGACCATCGCGGTGATTCTCTTCACGTTTCCTCCTTTTAGCCGCCATGCCGTGCGGCGAGTCCCCGTCTCAGGCAGGCCTTAGTTAAGGTTAAACTTATAGATCCCGGAGAGATACATCTTGACGGTGGTGTTGCTGTTGGTCATCACGCCCGTCCCTCCGTACAGCGCCTGGCTGTCCTCCAGCTTGCTGAATTCCCCCGCCAGGTCGAGCACGATATCAGTCATCGCCACGCCCACTCCCGCCGTATAGTAATTGCGCGTTAGCTCTTGCTCACCTGCCGCGGGATTAGCCCACATCGCTATATCGGAACCATAGGGGTCCGGGAAGCTGTAGAAACCGAGCCGTATCGCTACCGGGTACCCCTCGAACCTGTTCCAGAGCACCTCGGTGCCCAGGTGTACCTGGCCAGAGTCAAAGTATTCCGGGCCCGGCATGGGCGGTTCTACCGAACTCTTAGACCACTGGAAG
>CBDVCL010000432.1:0-2630 GCA_965372475.1 uncultured bacterium
ACAATGATATGGAGCCACGGTAAGAAAGTCTGTCTCGCCGCCTACAGGCCTCTGATAAACCTGCTGGTCAAGCTGCGTGTTTCTCCTAACGTCATCACCGTCATCGGCACGCTGCTGCTTCTTCTGCCTGGCTATTATATAATCGTCGGCCGCCACGTCCCCGCCGGCTGGCTTGTCCTCTGCGTCGGCCTGCTGGACATGGTAGACGGCACGGTAGCGCGGGAAAGGAATATCGTCAGCACTTTTGGTGCATTTCTTGATTCAACCCTGGACCGTTTTGGTGACTTCATCGTCTATCTCGCCTGCTTTCACTACTCGCTCGCCCACGGTGACCGGTTCCTGCCCTACCTCATCTTCACCACCCTCTTCTTCTCATCGACGATCAGCTACACCCGCAGCAAGGCCGAGAGCCTGGGTTTCAAGACCACGGCCGGCTTCGCCACGCGCGGAGCGCGCCTATTCATACTCGCCCTGGGCCTGGTCTGTGAGAACATCGTGATGACCTTCTGGATACTGGCAATCTTCACGGCGGGAACATCGATATACCGCATCGTCGACGTTATGGGGAAGATCAGAAAGAAGTAGTCAGTAGCTAGTAGTTAGGTGTTAGGGGTTAGGAATGTCTCGTCAGACAACCCCTAGCTACCAGCTACTAGCTACTCTTCAGGCAACTTCCTGATCCTTATACTGCAGTAGATACAGCTTGTAATACATCCCCCGCTTCCTCAGGAGCTGCTGGTGCGTCCCCGTCTCCACGATCCTGCCCTTGTGCATCACGATGATCTTGTCGCATTTCTGTATGGTGGAGAGGCGGTGCGCGATTATCAGCGAGGTGCGCCGCCGCATCAGCTTGCCGATGGCGTCCTGTATCAGCAGTTCCGTCTCGGTGTCAATGTTCGCCGTCGCCTCGTCCAGGATGAGGATCTCGGGGTCGTAGGCCAGGGCGCGCGCGAAGGCGACGAGCTGTTTTTGCCCCGTGGAGAAGTTCGCGCCGCGCTCCTGCACCTCGCTCTTGAGCCCGCCGGCGAGGCGCTGCAGCAGTGGCGTCAGGTTCACCGCTTTCGCGGCGCGCTGCACCGCCGCCGGCTTGATCTCCTTGTTGCCGAGCGTGATATTACCGGCCAAGTCTCCCGAGAAGAGGAAGACGTCCTGCTGGACGATGCCGATACGGCTCCTAAGGTCCGTGAGCGCCAGCTCGCGGATGTCCCGGCCGTCGATGATTATCCTCCCCCCGCTGGCCTCGTAGAAGCGGCACAGCAGCGAGGCGATGGATGTCTTGCCCGCGCCCGTCTCCCCCACCAGGGCCACTTTCTCGCCGCGCTTTATGGTGAGATTGATGTCCCTGAGCACGAACTCGTCCCCCTTGTAGGCAAGGCAGGCGTTCTCGAACTCTATCTTGCTGATCGTCCTGGACAGCTTCACCGGCTGCTTCTCCTGCGGCAAGAACTCCTCGCTGTCCATTATCTTGAAGATGCGTTCCGAGCTCGCCATCGCCGCCTGCATCTGGTTGTATCGCTCCGCCAAGCTGCGGATCGGCTGGAAGAAGAAGCCGACATATATGAAGAAGGCGAGCAGGCGGCCTATCCCCAGCTCCCCCGCCAGCACCTGGTAGCCGCCGTAGATGAGGATCACACAGATCATGAGGAAGTGCATCACCTCCATCAGAGGCTGGAAGATGGCGGCGTAGAAGACGGACTTAAGCGTGGCGCGCAAGTGGTCGCTGTTGAGCTTGTCGAACCTGAGGTGGTTGCGTCCCTCGCGGTTGAAGAGCTGGACGGCGCGAATGCCCTGGATGTTCTCGTGCAGGTTGGCGTTGACGCGGGCTATCTTCAGGCGAATGTCGCGCCAGTTGCGCCGCACCTTGGTGCGGAAATAGAAGGTGATCACCGCCAGGAGCGGCACCAGCGCCAGCGAAACCAGGGCCAGTTTCAGGTTGAGGAAGAGCAGGAAGACGGCGATCACCACCAGCAGGAAGAGGTCGCCGAAGATGGTCACCACCCCCGCACCGAACATCTCGCCCAACACGTCCACGTCGCCCATCATGCGCGTCATCAGCCTTCCCACGGGATTGCGGTCAAAATAGGAAGAACTCAAGCCCTGCAATTTACGGAACAACTGCACGCGGATGTCAAACATGATGCGTTGCCCCAGGTAGCCCATCAGGTATTCCATGCCGAGCTGGATGACCAGGCCGACCAGTAGCACGCCCAGCCAGAGCAGGCACAGCTCCAGCAGGCCCTCGGTCACTCCGGGGATGGCGTACTCGTCGACCACCTTGCCGAAGAAGTATGGCCCGACCATCATCATCGGCTTGACGATAACCAGCAGGGCCAGAGTCCAGGCGACGTAGCGCTTGTAGGGCTTGAGATAGCCCAGTAAGCGCCGCGCCAGCCGCGCGTCGTATGCCTTGCCTAGTATTTCTTCTTCCTGGTAATAGTCCATGTTCTCCCGCCGATTACGCCGATGGGACTGCTGTCATGATGCCGGGGTCCCCCGCGGATTACGCCGATAAGCTATCGGCGGTATCGGCGAGTTCATCTGCGGCATCGGCGAACTGCTACCCCACCCCCTCGATCTCCTCCATCAACCTCTGCTTCTTCTCCAGCTGAGAGTATAGCCCGCCCCGGGCC
>CBDVCL010000433.1:0-2621 GCA_965372475.1 uncultured bacterium
AACGTATGCAGCCGGTTCTTCGCTAGGGTGAGCCCGTATCCGAACATCTCCGCGCCGCTTTCCTCCCCGCGCGGTACGTTGGCGGTCGTCTCGCCGTATTGGGCGTAGTCGAAAAAGGCGGAGAGGTGGGAAGACACCGGCAGGTCGAAGGAAAAGAGGAAAACCGCCCCTGGCAGAAAGCCGCTCAGGCTCACGTCTTCCGAGCGGCCGCCCGTTGGCGCAGGGAAGTAGTCGGCGGTAAGGGTCAGCGTGTAGTTCAGCTTGTAATACAACGCCCCCGCGCCAATGGAGAGGAAGAAGGGGTCGCGTTTTGAGCCCACAAGCCGGGCGGGAGAAAGCTTGACCTGCCCTCCGATGATGGCGGCGAGGGAGCCGCCAAGGTCGCAGTCGATAGGCCTCACGCTGGTGCCATTGCTCAGGGAGACAGGGGTCTCGCCGCCGCCCTTGCCGTCGATGCCGCCGGGGTTGACACGGGAAACACTGCCGTAGAGGACGAGGGCGGCCAGCGTTCGCGAACGGGTGCATAGTTCCAGTCTCAGCATCGCCGCGGGGGGCCATACTTCGGCCGAAGTGTCGAAGCTGGAGAAAAGCTGGTAGCCATCCGTCGTCTTCTCAAATACGTCAAAGCTTATGCGGCAGAACTTGGCCTTGCTGGCAGTCGCCCCCGTACCCAGGGAAAGGCGCAAGCGCCTGAAATGGCGGCAGGAAAACTCCTCGGTCCAGAGCAGGTTCTGGTTGCCCGTTGCGGCGAGACTGAGGCGTAGGCGCAAGCCCTGATCATTGAGTATTGTGGCGCGCAGGCGTTGGGCGCGGCAACGCAGGACGGCGTCCGTCTTGCCTTCTTCGCTAAGCTTGAAGCGGAGCGATCCCACCAGGGCATCGTTGATCACCTCCCTGATGGTATCGGTGTCCGCTTCGCCCCGCGGGTCAGTGACCTTCGCCACGTCGATGAACCTGATCTCCGCCGGCAGGATGCTCATGCTTTCCACCATCCCTCGCAGGCAATCCTCGACCAATCGCTTATCGTCCGCCGCTTTCGCAGGGAAGATGAGCATCAAGACGATGATTGCCACAGCAGTAATCCTCATGAAATCCTTATGCCGATACTTTCCTGCTTCCGGCTTCCCGCTTCCCGCGTCCCACCTCTTCAGTTCCCAACGTTGAAATACCTCATCACCACTACTCCCGTCTTGTGCCCCTGGTACGCGCCTTCGATATAGTAGTCACCCTCAAAGGAATTCAGGCCGTTGCCCTGCTGGTAAGCCTTCTCCCAGAAGACGAATAGGCTGTAGTCGCCGCCGAGGGACATCTCCGTGCCCAGGCGCAGCAGCGGCCGCATGTTGCTTGGCACAAGGCAGGTTGCTTCTGTCGTTTGGTTTCCCCGCTCTTCGCTATATACGATCTCACTGGTGCTTGCCAGGGACAAGCCGTAGCCGACATAAATGGCGAGGAGCTGCTTACTACTGCCGATGATCTCGTTGGGGTGCAGGCGCAGGAAGAAGACGAGACTCACGTGCGCATGGTATCCGGATTCAACGATGTATTTCCGTTGGTCCGAGGTGAGGCCCTCGATGCTTGACCTGACCAGGCGCGGGTCCCACCCTCCCGTAAGGTCGCCGCCGATGTCAAACAGACGCGTATCCGCGATACGGCCAAGCAAGCGCACATCCAGGAGGAGCGGGTACTGGCGGTTCTTCATCAGTTGGCTTTCTCCCTGCAGCACGTAGCCGGAGCTGACCGCTTGCGTTGGTTGGATCTTGGCGTGGGTCCTCAATCTGCCCATACCCGCGCCGAGGGCGAAGCGCAGGGGGGCTGTATCGCGGGCCTTGAATGTACGGCTCCAGACCAGGGCTGCTTTCTCCGTAGAAATGCACTTCATCATCACGCGTACATTATCATCCGTGCGGCGCGCCCAGACCTTGAGGTAGGCGTCCAGGCCAAGGATCGCGCCGATATCTTTCTCGTTGTCGGCTGACAGGTCATCCAGGGACAGGTCTTGCCTTTTGAGGGCCTCTGCCATCACGTCCCGGCTGCGGATACGGAAGCGGCTGCGGCGAGCCAGGCGCCAGGTGATCTTCTCTTCCAGGACTGCGGCGTCCATGCCGTAGGCATCCTGCACGAGAAGGCCGAGGATGACGATGTTTTCGGGGATATCATAGGAATGGCGGGGCAGCAACCGTAGGGCTTCGTCCAGCGTCTGTTCCCGGCGTAGGGCAAGGTCGGATTGACCCACCGGCGGCGGGACTTGCGCCACGGCGGTCAGTGCAAGCAAGAGGAAACAGATTGTGATGCCGGTAATCCTCATTCGTTTACCGTGCCAAATCCTCTCCCCTGGCGGGAGGCCTGCAGGCACTCCAATACTAAACAAAACATGGTTGGGGACCAAGGGGAGTAATGTCTTAAGAAACCACAGTGTCGCCACGGTCATTGCACGCAGAACGGGAATTGTATTAGATAAGAGGCAAGATGTCAAGGTTATCAGGAAGATAGGGGGAAAGGGAGGTGTGAAAGAAAAAGGAAAAAGGAAAAAGTGCAGTAGTGGCGTCCCGGAGTTTACCCGGCAACTTGTCCGCCATAGACGGCGCTTCTATCCTGCAAAGTAACATCCAAGGAAGCGCCGT
>CBDVCL010000434.1:0-2620 GCA_965372475.1 uncultured bacterium
GATCCTTCTTTTCTTGTGGGGCATTGCGCGCCTTAGCAATAGCGGTATGCATCGCTGACTTGACGGTGCGATTGCGGAGGGACCTTTTCTTGATACGGCGCACATCCTTTATGGACGCCTTGGTTATCGGCATTCTTTAATCCTTGCTAAAAAGATGAATGCATATCATAGCGCCCGGGACCTAAGATGTCAACGCTAAAATGCATCGCCGATGGAACCGCCGATTACGCGGATGTACCATCGGCCTGCCACGCCGTAGCCCAGCGACTGTCTGGCGATAGGCGCGGGGGCGAAGGCGGGCAATATCCGCGAATAGCGATCCGATCTTGATGAAGAAGCGAGGAGAAGCACAAACGACGGTGCGTGAATCGCTCAAGCTCGGCGGCGCGACCCTGCTTTCGCGTTTCCTTGGCCTGGCGCGGGACATATTGATGGCCGCGAAGTTCGGCACGGGGTATGTATTCGACGCCTGGGCGATGGCTTTCAGGCTGCCGAACATGTTCAGGCGGCTGTTGGCTGAGGGGGCGATATCTGCGGCTTTCCTGCCGGAATTTACGAGGCGGGTAAGAGGCAAGGGAAGAGAGGAGGCCTTTGTCCTCTTGAGGGTGACGACGACTTACCTGCTGCTCGCCGCGCTTGGCTTGACGCTGGTGATCATCGTGCTCGCAGAGCCTCTCGCCTATGTGCTCTGCGGAAAATACGACAGGCAGGCGGCTGGTTTTCTCCTGTTGGTCCGGCTGATACGCATCGTTTTCCCCTTCCTGGTATTTATCAGCCTGGCGGCGCTTTACATGGGTGTGCTCAACTCCTTTGGTCATTTCACGCTGCCGGCGCTGGCGCCGGCAGCGTTTAACATCTGCTGGATAGCCGGCATCCTCTTCCTCTGCCCGCTGTTGGGCCCTTCCCTGGAGGGAATGATCATCGGCGTGGCCCTGGCTGTGCTGGGAGGAGGCCTGGCGCAGTTCGTGATGCAGTGGCCCAAGATCAAGTCATACGGTTTCAGCTTCGGCTTTTCGCTGGATTGGCGCCAGCCGGGGTTCCTGGAGATATGCAGATTGATGTTGCCGGTGTTGGCGGGAGTAGCGGTGATGCTTCTGAATATCATGGTGACGAGCAGTCTCGCTCTGAGGAGCGGCGCAGGCAACTTCTCGGCGCTCTTCTACGCCGACCGACTGGCACAGCTTCCCTTGGGAGTATACGCGATATCGTTCGCCACGGTCAGCCTGCCCCTCTTGTCTCGCCACGCCGGGATCGAGGATTGGAGATCGGTGTGCGGGGTCTTTAGGCGCGGCCTGAGGCATGTTTTTTACATGATACTGCCCGCCGCCGCGGGGCTGATGCTGGTGGGGCGTCCCTTGATCTCTCTTCTCTTTCAGCACGGCAGGTTCTCCGGCGCGGCCGTCGACAATACCTACGGCGCGCTGGTCTTCCTGGCGCTGGGCTTGCCTTTCTTTTCGGTGCAGAGGCTGGTGCTGCAGTTGTTCTATGCATTGCAGGAAGTGAAGACGACTGTGTTGGTTGGGTTTGCCTCTGTGGTGGTGAACCTGGGCCTTGGCCTGGCCTTGATACGCCCGATGGGGGTTGCCGGGCTGGCCCTCGCCATTTCCGCCTCGGCGGCATTTAATTTCTTTGTGCTTTGCCATCTCGCCGGTAAGAAAGTGGGAACGCTCATGGACGGGCATAGCTGGGGCGCGGTCGCGCGCATCGTTGTGGCCACGGCCGTGATGGCGCTTCTAATACCGTTGCTGTTTGACCTGTCATCCTGGGCGGTACGGGGCGCGGGGGTAGCCGCGCAAGTGTCTCGGCTTGTGCTGGTAGTCAGCGGCGCGGGCGGCGTTTACTTTTCCCTCACGGCGTGGCTTGGCCTTGCGGAAGGGAGAGAGCTGTGGCAGGCCCTGCGCGGCAAGCGTGCGGGGAAGTGATGCTTAGCAGCAGGATCAAAGGTAGTAGGCTATCTTGTGCCGGTTAGTTCGCGGGGCCCGCGGAAGCTTCGCGGCGGGAGGGAACCCTTCGCTGCACTGTCGCTTTCTCAGGGTAAACTCCGTGAGTCGAAGGAGCCAGCCCTGAGGGACCCCGAGCCCTTCAGGGTGGAACCCCCTCAGGGGTTGAATCCCTTGTTGAGGGGCACCGAAGGGTTCGGCGTTCTCCGCGAGCGAAAGTAGCCCAGCACCGAATGGGAACAAGATGATGCTCCCCTCTGTTTATTATAAGGCCATACAGCTCACTCTTGCACTTATCGCCATACTCGCCTTCTTGTCGTTGGGGTTGGCGGCCGGGAACTGGCGAGCGGATCTCGGCATAGGTGCCGCGCTGGCCTTTCTCGTCGCTTTGCTGTTTCTTGTCGGCAGGGCGTCGTTCGCAGGGCTGGCGAAAAGTCACTGGCGGTATGCCTTGGCTGCCCTGCTGTTTTACCTCGTATTAAGTTATCATTTCAGTCCCGCCGCCCCTCTTATCGCGGCGGCGTTCGGGCGCGGAGCGGCGCGGCATCGCGTGAAGTGCAGCAGGCTCAAGCGCTCGGCCTACCAGCGGCGGCTGCGGCAGGCGAGGGAGACGGTGGGGGGTGGATGAGCGACGGGCGGCGTCGTGACCCCATGAGAAATCGCGCCCCTCGCTTCGGGAC
>CBDVCL010000435.1:0-2617 GCA_965372475.1 uncultured bacterium
CTAGCAACGAGGAACTACTCGGAGGTGCGAGATGTACCTACTCGGCCTGGACATCGGCAGTTCATCGATAAAGGCAAGCGTGCTTGACGCGGCGAGCGGCAAAGTGGTTGGCGCCGCGGCATCGCCAAAGCAGGAACTGGCGATAGACGCACCCAGGCCCGGCTGGGCCGAGCAGGACCCCGCCACCTGGTGGCGGCACGCAAGGAACGCCATCGCCGAGATCAAGAGAGGCGGCGTTGACCTGGGCGAGATAGAAGCTGTGGGCGTCTCCTACCAGATGCACGGGTTGGTGGTAGTTGACAAGGCGGGCAAGGTCCTCCGCCCCGCGATCATCTGGTGCGACAGCCGCGCCGTAGAGATCGGCGACAAGGCCTTCGCGGCGATGGGCGAGAAGAAGTGCCTGGAAGCCCTGCTCAACTCCCCGGGCAATTTCACCGCTTCCAAGCTGAAATGGGTCAAGGACAACGAGCCCGCCATATATAGGAAGATACACAAGATGATGCTGCCCGGCGATTACATCGCGATGCGCCTCACGGGCGATATCAAAACCACGCCCTCAGGGCTCTCAGAGGGCATTCTATGGGATTTTCAAAGGAAGGGACTGGCCCACCGGGTGCTCAAGCACTACGGCATCTCGCCCGACCTCGTGGCGGATGTCGCGCCCACTTTTTCGGTGCAGGGGGAGCTGAGCAAGAGCGCCGCGGCGGAGCTTGGCCTGAAGGCGAGCGCGAAGGTCTCCTACCGTGCGGGTGACCAGCCGAACAACGCCCTCTCGCTCAACGTGCTGGAACCGGGCGAGATAGCCGCCACGGCGGGTACCTCTGGCGTGGTCTACGGCGTGGGCGACAAGGTGCGACACGACCCGCAGTCGCGCGTCAACCCCTTCGCCCACGTCAATTACACCCTCGCGAAGCCCCGCTATGGCGTGCTGATGTGCCTCAACGGCTGCGGCAGCATGAACTCCTGGCTCAAGCACAATGCCGCTGGCATGGATTACCCCGAGATGAATAAGCTGGCGGCGACGACCCCGATCGGCGCGGATGGCCTCAGCGTGCTTCCCTACGGCAACGGCGCCGAGCGCACGCTCGCCAACAAAGACATCGGCGCACAGGTCGTAGGCCTGCAACTCAACCGCCACGGCCGCGCGCACCTGCTGCGCGCGGCGCAGGAGGGCATCGTCTTCGCGCTTAACTACGGCGTGGGCATCATGCGCGGCATGGGCGTAACAGTAAAGAAGGTGCGCGCGGGAGACGCGAACATGTTCCTCTCTCCCCTCTTTGCCGAAGCTTTTGCCAACGTCACGGGGGCCAGCGTCGAGCTCTACAACACGGATGGCTCGCAGGGGGCGGCACGCGGCGCGGGGCTCGGCGCGGGAATATACAAGGACGCAAAGCAGGCTTTCGCGGGATTGAAAACGACGCGGTCTATTCAACCAGATAGGGAAAAGCGCGCCGCCTATCAGGAGGCATACGGGAAGTGGCTCGGCGTTTTGAATCCTGAATTATGAATGCTGAATGCTGAAATACCCGTTGTAGCTGATGCTCCCTCCCTGCGGGAGGGACATTAAGAAAACCAGGAGCACGGCAACGCCGTGCATGAGGGTGGGAGTACAATATAGGAGTTTCCGTGAGCAACGTGCGGCGATAGCGTCATCTCGGCGATGGGAAACTCACCTTCAGTGATTGAAAATTCGTAATATTATACATACCAACCCCAGGGGCACATGAATCCTCGCAACGTTTCACAAACAACCGTTGCTCTTCTGCTTCTCTTTCTTCCCAACTTGGCGGAGTGCTTTTCCCCCAGACGGGCAATACATACCCGGGTTGACGCCGAGGGGAACACGCGCCAGTACCGCCTGCGCTTGCACGAACACAAGATGATTGATGGGCAGTATGCCAATGTGCCGTGGGAGGAGTTTAATATCCACCACCGAATCCACTTCATCTTCGGAGAACTGCACGTAAACACTAACAGCTTGAACGACTACGTGTCTCGTCGTGGCTATCCTATTCTGACTGAAGAGAAATACGATGTCTTCGGTGTAGGAATACGCCTCAATAATGACACGATACCGCTCACCGTGGATGTTTGCGAATTCCGCTATCTGCCTCGCGTGAGTTACAGAAACCCAGGACACGAGATATCAGTCTCTGGTTGGACCTTTCTTTTCGCTTCTTTCGGATACATGTTCCCTGCACATAGCGCTCTATCCCTGAAACCCAGCCTCGGCTTTGCCTGCGGGGGACTGTCGATTAAGACTGATGCTGCGAGGGCCGTCGATCACCTGGCGGGGGAAGAGAACCTGAAGAAGGAATTTGACAGCTATGGCTTCCTTCTGGATATCTTCATTGTTGCTGATTGCAGACTGTTCCTCAGAGAGGGAAAAGTGTCCGACCATACCGGGATTACCCTTGGGGTCAAGGCCGGATATCTCTTAAGCCCCAACAGCTGGATCCTGGGGAATGGCGGAGCGGATGACAGGATACACATAAGCCCTACGCTCAAGCTTTCGGGGTTCTACCTGGCATTTGAGATAGGCTGGATTGGCAAGACTTTCCAGAAATTCGTTCCCTTGAAGTATAGATACTTGGAACGGGTCTACATCGACCCGGAG
>CBDVCL010000436.1:0-2614 GCA_965372475.1 uncultured bacterium
AAGGACTTCAGCGTGCCGAAGTGGCACGAGAAGGAGCAACCCGCCGTAGACATCCTTTCTCTCCAGGGAAAGAACAACGAGCCCGTGGGAACCCTGCGCCTCGTCAGCCAGGACGGCAAGACAAACATGTACCTGGTGCTCCAGGAGGACACGGAATGGCGCTGTATGCCGCACTGGCCCCACATCTCGGGCGGCAGGATAACCGTGAGTAAGAGTGAGTGGCACCGCGTCGATATACACGCGCGCAGTGCCGCGCAGAACGGCGGCGTGGAGCTATGGCTGGATGGGAAGAAACGCGGCTCCTATCTAACCCGGCCCACCGCCAAACGTTCCGTCGGCACGCTGATGATCGGCGCCGTCAACGTCAAAGGAGACTGTAAGGGCACGATATACCTGGATAACCTGGTCGTCTCAGATAGCTATCTCGGTCACGCTCCTTCCTCTCCCCCCCTTGACGGGGGGGATTAAGGGGGGGTGGATGAAGGGCTAGATGTTCCCCTTGCAGCCCTGCAACCCCTGCCCTACGAAGCCCTTCGGGCTGAGCCCCTCAGGGGTGAAGTCCTCGCAAGAGCGAAGTAGGGCTGTAACCTACAACCGGAGAAGACATGGCGTACTTAGGCATCGACGGCGGCTCAAGCAAGACAGCGGGAATCCTGTTGGATGGTGACGGGCAGGTGCTTGCTTCGCATACGTTAGAAGGCTCCGCCTTTATTGGCCCACCTGACGCCGCGGCACGGCGCGTCCTGCGTTCGCTCGTGGGCAAGCTCTGCCGCCAGGCGAAGCTGAAGGTGAAAGACATCCGCGCCTGCGGCGCGGGCCTGAACGGCGTCGATTTCGCGGACGAGTTCGCCATGCAGAGGCGCGAGGTGGCGAAAGTGCTCGGCCTGCCGCCAAAGCGCCTCGCCCTGGTCAATGACGGTATCGTCGCGCTCTGGGGGGCGTCCGCCTCCGCTGCGGCGGTGATATTGCAGCACGGTAGCGCCTTCACCAGCGCCTACCGCGCCGCTTACGGCAAAGAAACGCTCTTCGACCATTGCGACGTGGGACGGGGCTTCGACCTGCGCCACGAGGCGGTGGTACGCGTGGCGCGGATGATAGACGGCCGCCTCGAGCCTACGGCGCTCAAGCGGGACCTCTTGATGCATTTCGAGGTAAAGGACGAGGCGGAATTCCACGAGCTGGTCTACCGCGACAAGATCCCGTATGCGCAGCGCCTCACCACTGCGCCCTTCGTCTTCAGGGGGTGGCAGCAGGGAGACGCGGTGGCGCGCGAACTGGTGGAGAAGGCGGCGCACGATTACGCGCTGGGCGTTTCGGCGATGATCAAGCGGGCGGGGGTAGCGCAGGCGTGCGCGGTCTTCGGCGGCGGCGTCATCGCTCAGGCGCCGCCTGAATTCTGGCGCTTGCTTACGAATTGCGTGCACCGCTTACAGCCCGGCGCCAGCGTCAGCCAGCCCTTGATGTCCCCCGAGCAGGGCGCGGCGGTCTTGGCATTTCACCACGCGGGTGGCAAAGCGGGGCCGTACTACGAGCGGGTATTGGAGAACAAGTAGGGCATGACTTAGCCCGCTGAGACTGTCAAGGTGACGTGACGTGTGGATTGTTGATAGAAGTCCCTCGGCACACTCGGCGAGTTAAAGTGACCCATCACCAGGGAACAAGGAATGAATGCCTCTCCGCGCCAGGCAGACATCAGGGGTCGACAGGGCGATATACCTGTGCTCATCTTCCCGGATCAAGACACGCTGGGCGAACACCTCGCCGCGGACCTGCTGGCGCAGATAGGGGAAAAGGACATCTTCCTGCTGGGCTGTCCCGGCGGCCGCAGTCTCAGGAGCACCTACCGCGCCATGGGTCGCCTCGCCGCGCAGGAAGGAACCGACCTCTCCCATCTCGTGATAGTGATGATGGACGACTATGTCCTGCCGCGAGGGAACGGTCACGAATACTGCCCTGCCGACGCGCACTATTCCTGCCGCCGTTTCGCGCGCGAGGAGATCCAGGGCGTATTGAACGATGGCCTGGCGGAAGGCAAACGAATTCCCCATGGGAACATATGGCTGCCCGACCCGGTTGAGCCGCAGGCGTACGACGAGCGCCTGCGCGCCGCGGGGGGGATTGACGCCTTCCTTCTTGCCAGCGGCGCCTCGGACGGCCACGTCGCTTTTAATCCGCCCGGCAGTGCCATCGCCAGCGGCACGAGCGTCGTCGCCCTGCCTGATACCACGCGGCGCGATAACCTGGCCACCTTCCCTGAATTCAAGGACATCTCCCGGGTTCCTTCGCACGGCGTCACGGTCGGCTTGGGGACGATCAGCGTCCTCTCGCGGCGCGCCCTGATGGTGATGCATGGTGAAGGAAAGCGTGAGGCAGTGAGGCGCCTGGTGGAGTATGGTGGATTTGACGCCGCCTGGCCCGCCAGCTTGCTGTATAATTGTCACGGCCCCGTCCTTCTCCTGGACGAATCGGCGGCCGCTGGCCTCCACTCAGTGTAGTAGTGGCCAACCACTGTGTTGGCCCAGGCCACAAGGTCGCGGAGGGGGTTTGGGGGAGATGGTCTCCCCCAAGAAATGGGGGGGTGACAGCGTAGCCGCCTGGTGTTATCCAAGCGGCG
>CBDVCL010000437.1:0-2599 GCA_965372475.1 uncultured bacterium
CCGTGACGCAGGTAGAAACGCCGCGGCACGGGGTCGTCCGCCCAGCCGAACCATATCGTCTTGCAGCCGATCTCCTTCAGCCTCTCCACGCACTTGAAGAAGATCGCCGTGCCGATCTTCTTGTAGCGCATATCCGGCCGCACGAAGAAGGGACCGAAATGGCCGTCTTCCTCGTAGTGGCAATAGCCGACGACCTCGCCCTGCTTCCTCGCGGTGAAGAAGCGCTCCTGGTTGGCGCCCTGGTTGAGAACGATCTCGGTGTGGCGGTGCCAGTCGCCCGGGAATTCCTGCCAAAGGAAGTCGAGCAGCTCCTTCTCCTTCCCTGCCGCCAACAGCTCTATGGTGATGCCCTCCCTCTCCAGGCCCTTTATCGTCTCCTGCACATCCGTCGGCGTGTCCATGCCCTTGAGCGGCCTTTCCATGTGATAGGCATCGTGCGTGACGACGAAGCCCTGCTTGATCATCAACCGCACCGCGTCCGGGTAGCGGTCGCGTTCGACCCCGGGGAAAAAGTAGTTGGGCGAGGAACCGGTGAGGCCGCAGATGTAGACAACCTGCCTCTTTCTCGACCTGATGAAATCAAGGCAATGCCTGACCAGCATCTCCCCCAGGCCCTTCTTGCGCTGGCCCTGACGCACGAAGAGCATGGTGATCCAACCGCGGTCTTCCTCCAGGCCGAGGCCGTCGTTGGGAACTTTACGCACTATGGCCAGGGCGAAGCCGACTATCTCGCCGCCGGCCTCGACCACAGGAGCGCCGGCCGCATCAAGGTTGGGGTCCTCCAGCACCCTCTTCTTGAAGGTGGCCTCGTCCGTAGCGTCCTGCGGCAGGCATTCGTTCCACAGCTTCACTATCTCTGCGGCGTCGCTTTCTTTCAACTCCCTGATCTTCACGTCAGACATCACCTTTTCTCCCTGGGTCATTTGTTGCCTCCTGTCTTCCCACAGATCACGCCGATGGCAAGATCCTTGTTCGCGATTCTTCCCTCCTTCGCGCTTTGCTCCCCGCGCAATGCAGCATCAGTGTATTAGAGGCGCGTAAGACTGTCAAGCACACACGATGAAAACCCATTTACCCGATTAACCCCGGCTCCAACGACCGCAGGCCACGCCATCGTTGACATAGCCGCAGCGGAATGTTACTGTTATGGTAAATCAACCGCAAATACGGAGGAGCCGATGACGAAACGAATGATCCCTCTGATTATTCTCCTGTCCCTTGCCATCAGCGTCGTCCACGCCCTGCCCAAGGACATCTCGACGCGGCTCGGCGCCGGCTATTTTATCAACGGTGTCGACTTCCTCTTTCCCGAAGAGACCAGCGGCAGCACGCCCCTGCTGGCGCTGGAACTAGGCCTGCGGCCATCTGACTCGCTCTGGTACGGCCTGGAGGCGAATCTCGGCTGGTGCCGCCACGAAGAATGGGCCGCCTTGGACCCGACGTTCTTTGACGCGGGGCAGAAACTTAATCTCCATGGCCGCCTCGACGTCTTCGCCCTACTGGCGTCCGCCCGATATCGAAAGCTGACCCCCGAACTGCACAACATGGCCTTCTACGTCAAGGGCGGCCTGGGCATGATGCGTTATCGTTACCAGTTCACTTCGAGCGGCGCCGCTCCTACTATTGGCGACATCCTGGTGGAGGAGAAGAAAGTGGTTCTTTGCACCTCCTTCGGCCTGGGGATAGAAAAGGGGCTTAACGACCGCCTCGGCTGCTACCTGGAGGGAAACTATCTCTATCCTTCCCTTGAGGATAGCGCCCCGGCCCTGGCGGGGTTCGCGATCCTCGCGGGTATCAGCTGGAAGTTAGGTAAGTAAGGGGAGAAGGAGAAGTAAGAAGTAAGAAGTAAAAAGGAAGAAGGAAAAAGGCGGACAAGCCGCCGTTTCCCTACTTCCTTACCTCTCTACCTCTTCACCTGTTGCGCTCGCCTATCATCTCCACCATGCCGACACGGCACCAATGATGATCAGCGCGACGATCGCCGCCGTGATCACCAGCCAGTAGTCAGGCAGTACGAGGAGAAAACACAGCATGATGCCTACGACCACCATCAGCGCCCCAAGGATGAAAAGTGGCCGCAGGTATTTCTTGTTGTCGCCAATAAGTAGCTTCATCCCCTTGCGATCATAATGACTGAAAACTTTCTCCTTGAGGCTGGAAATGAATACCATACCCCCGAGAACCAGCAGGATAGAAAGAATCGAGAGAGTGAACTCCGCCCAGCCAATCTTACCAAAACTGTACATGATCACCTTTCTTCCTAGAGGAAACTTTAACCGCGCGCAGTATATCCCATTACCATAACTTTGTCAACAAACAAAGGGCGGCGCAGCCACGACCCGGCGTCGCGAAAGCGCGCCGTCCATTCATCCCACCACAAGATAAACGGCATCTCTTCTATGCCGCAACAATAAGTTGTGGTATGGTTTTCGGGCGTAAAAAAAGCCAAAAGCCCCCGCTCTTGGGAGCTTTTAGCCTGCAACTCTTGCAGCTTTCAGAAGAAGTACTACCTTTTCTTTTTCTTCTTGCCCTTCTTCTTCTTGGCCTTCTTCTTGGCTTTCTTCTTGGCTTTCTTCCTCTTCTTCACTGCCATTTGAGT
>CBDVCL010000438.1:0-2579 GCA_965372475.1 uncultured bacterium
GCGCCGACGCTTCTCCACCAGGGCCAGCAGTTCCCGCGCCCTCAGGACCTTCGCCCCGTATACGCGAACGTTATTGGCGATCATATTGTCATCGGAGACGACGATGACCGCACCCGCATCCCTTGCCTGCCGCACGCAGCCGATGACGCGGTCATCCCCGCTATCCCCGCCGCGGGAAAAGACGGTCTTGACCGGGCCTTGCTCCCCCGGCATGTCGTCATACTTTATGTTGCCGTCGTAGACCACCAGGAACTGCGAGAGCTTCACCCCCAAACGAGGGGCAAGGTCCACCAAGTAAGAGGCGAGAGCGCGGCGGCCCTGCTGCGGCCCCTCGTCGATCGCCCGCCTCAGCTCGGGAATCTTGTGGATGAAGTTGTAACCGTCAAATATGTACACCGAACGTTCTCACATTGTTGATCTTTGATTGCGGATTGATGATTGCGCTTTACAATCTACAATCAGCAATCAAAAATCTAAAATGACCACGTCCGCTAGAGGATAACAAGGACCAGGTAGAAATAGAACAGCGGCCCGTTGAATATGAGCGCATCGACCTTATCCAGCGTACCACCGTGGCCCGGGATGGTAGAGCCTGAATCTTTCACCCCGGCGGTCCTTTTGAGCAATGACTCAAAGAGGTCACCGCATAGCCCGCCCGTGCCCAAAAGCAATACCAGGCCGCCCAGCCTCCAGACATCGAAACCATGGAGCGGCAACAGGGCGTGGGCAAAGCAGGCGATAGCAAAACTTACAGCAACCATGCCGAGCACCCCTTCCCAGGTCTTCCTGGGACTGATGCTGGTAAGCTTGTGCCTGCCGAAGTAACTGCCGATGTAATAGGCCCCGGCGTCACCTCCCCAGGTGAGGAGAAACAAGTAGAAGACATAGAGGGAGCCCTGGGGGAAGAAGCGCAGGCGAAGGATGAAACCCATAAGGAAGATGATATAGAGGAAGCCGAACGCGGTCGAGACGGCGCGGCGAAAAGGGTCGCCCTTGATGCCGCCAAGCAAGCTGCGCACAAGGATGATCATCAGCACCCCCGGCAAGAGAAGGTTCTCGCTCATATAGTCCAAGCCCGAGAACAGCAACTCCTTTTCGGCACAGATGACACGCAAACGGAGCAAGGGCGCAGCGAGCTGCAGATGCAGGTGCAACAGCAGGAAATACAGCAGAGACACGGAATAGAGCAAGCGGCCGTAAGCCGGCGCCCCCAAACGAGAGGACAGCTTGATATACTCGTGCAGGATCATTCCCATGCAGACAAGCAGCAACACCGTCAACGTCTCTTCCCATGGCGAAAACATCGCCAGGATAAGGAAAGGAACGAAGGCGAACGTGGTCAGCCAGCGCTTGAGATTGGACGCCATGCTTCTCCGCCGACGTTTATCGGTTTCCCCTTTCTTCTTGTCCACAGCTTATCGCGCTCCTGTAATATTGTATTGAGTATTGGGTGGCCTTCTCGTCGAAAGCCAACTCAATACCCAATACCCACTACCCAATACACCATGCTAGATGCTTTCTTACCTCACCCGCCCGAATCGCCGTTCCCGTTTGCCAAATTCCCTTATCGCCTGGAATAGGTGGCGGCGGCGAAACGCAGGCCAGTATACGTCGGTCACGTAAAGCTCGGTGTAAGCGATCTGCCAGAGCATGAAATTCGACACGCGCATTTCCCCGCCGGTACGTATCAAGAGATCCGGCTCAGGCAGGCCCGGCTCATCAAGCAGGGCGGCGATGTCCTCTTCGCGCACTACCTTGCCACGGAATCCGCCGTTGCGCGACTGCCGCAGCAACCTGGTCACAGCCCTGGCCAATTCGTCGCGGCCCGAATACGAAAGCGCCAGGTTGAGGACCATGCCGCCGTTTCCTGCCGTGTCCGCAATGTTCTGACGCAGAAGGCGCCGCGGTTCCGGGGGCAAGTCTTCGGCACGGCCGATGGTCTTGAGCACGATGTTGTTCTCCATCAACTCCCGCTTTTCGCCGCGTAAGTAGTCGGCGAGCAGCCTCATCAGCATCTTCACCTCAGCGCCCGGCCTCTTCCAGTTCTCCACCGAAAAGGAATAGAGGGTGAGCGCCTCCAGGCCGACCTGGGCAGACGCCCGCACAACGTCACGGATCGACTCTATGCCGGCGCGATGACCAAAGACGCGCGGCCTACGGCGGCGGCGCGCCCAGCGACCATTGCCGTCCATGATTATCGCTATGTGGCGGGGTAATGTACTGAACTGAGGTATTCCAGGCAAAACGGACGCCTCTTGAAATTTAGAAGGTTTTGAAGGTTTAGAAAGTTATGAAAGTTGAATCAGGCGTAGCACTCATAACGTTCTAAACATTCCAACCTAATTATGTTTAATATTGGAGTGTCCGAAGGACCAACCTAATTATGTTTAATGTTGGAGTGTCCCAAGGACCAAACTTTCAACTTTCTAAACCTTTCTGATATCTACCTCCACCCGATGCACCCGCCCGTCCTCGAAGACCGGCAGAACGTTCCCTTCGATCCTCCTCCCGTCCACGCTGATCTCCGCAACGCCGCGGCATATTCCCGTCGCCTTCTTCACGCGGATGTCATAAGTACA
>CBDVCL010000439.1:0-2572 GCA_965372475.1 uncultured bacterium
CTATTAGTTGTTCGTCGATAGTCGTTTGTCGTTCGCCGGCAAACGACTAACGACTAACGACCACCGGTCATATGCGCTACAGTAGTCGATAGTCGTTCGTCGTTCGTTGACTAACGACCAGCGACAAGATAGGAGGTCGCGACAAATGATAATGAAACTACTCGCGAAGATATTCGGCACCAGGCACGAGCGCGAGGTGAAGCGCCTGGGGCCGGTGATTGAGAAGATAAACGCGCTCGAGCCGGAGATGAAGAAGCTCTCGGACGGCGAGATGCGCGGTAAGACAGACGAGTTCCGCGGGCGCGTGGCAGAGGGCGCCAAAGGGGAGAGCACCGAGGCGGAGCTGCTGGAAGAGGTATTGCCCGAGGCATATGCCCTCGTGCGCGAGGCCGCCGTGCGCACCGTCGGGCTCAGGCTTTTCGACGTCCAGCTGATGGGCGGCATCATCCTGCACGAGGGCAAGGTTGCCGAGATGAAGACGGGAGAGGGCAAGACCCTGGTCGCGACCTTGCCTATCTACTTGAACGCGATAACGGGCAAGGGCTCGCACCTGGTCACGACCAACGAGTTCCTGGCCGAGCGCGACAGCTTGGGCGCCGGCGACTTCAAGGGGATGGGCAACATCTACGAGTTCCTGGGACTCAGCGTTGGCTGCCTCAAGCACGGCATGGAGACCACGGAACGCCAGGCCGCATACAATGCCGATATCACCTACGGCACGGTCTCGGAGTTCGGTTTCGATTACCTGCGGGATAACATGGCGCCCCACAAGGAGGCCCAGGTCCAGCAGAAGGGGCGGAACTACATCATCGTCGACGAGGTGGACAGCATCCTCATAGATGAAGCGCGCACGCCGCTGATCATCTCCGGCTCGCCCCAGGCGGCGACTGACAAGTATTACCAGATAAACAACATCATGCCACGTTTCAACAAGGAGGAGGACTATAGCGTAGACGAGAAGGCGAAAACGGCCACGCTCACCGAGAAGGGGGTCGCCAAGGCGGAGAAACTGCTGGGGGTGGAGAACCTATACGCGGAGGGAAACATCGAGCTTGTACACCACGTCAACCAGGCCCTGAAAGCGCACGTGCTTTTTAAGAAGGACGTGGACTACGTGGTCAAGGACAACGAGGTGGTGATCGTCGATGAGTTTACCGGGCGGATGATGCCCGGCCGCCGTTGGTCGGACGGCCTGCACCAGGCGGTTGAAGCGAAGGAACGGGTGAAGATCGAGCGGGAGACCCAGACCCTGGCCACCATCACCATCCAGAACTACTTCCGCATGTACAAGAAGCTCTCCGGCATGACGGGCACGGCGGTCACGGAGGCGGAGGAGTTCGGCGAGATCTATAAGCTGGACGTAGTGGCCATCCCCACGCACGAGCCGATGATACGGGCCGACCGCGACGACGGCGTCTACCGCTCGGTGAAGGAGAAGGACGAGGCGATCATCCAGGAGATCCAGGCGGCGAACAAGAAAGGCCAGCCTGTGCTTGTGGGGACGGTCTCGGTGGAACGCAACGAGCTGATGGGCGCCATGCTGAAACGGAACGGTATCAAGCACGAGATGCTTAACGCCAAGAACCACGGGCGCGAGGCCGAGATCATCGCTGCGGCCGGGCAAAAGAACGCGGTGACCGTGGCTACGAATATGGCGGGACGCGGCGTCGACATCAAGCTGGGGGAGGGTATCAAGGAGCTGGGCGGGTTGATGGTTGTCGGTACGGAGCGCCACGAGGCGCGGCGCATAGACAATCAGCTGCGCGGCCGCTCCGGCCGCCAGGGCGACGAGGGGGAGAGCCGCTTCTTCTGTTCGATGGAAGACGACCTGATGCGCATCTTCGGCTCCGATCGCATGATCGGCATGATGGACAAGCTGGGCTTGGAATATGGCCAGGTCATCGAGCACCCCTGGGTCTCCAAGGCCATCCAGCGCGCCCAGACCAAGGTTGAACAGCACAACTTCGATATCCGCAAGCACCTGCTGGAGTTCGACGACGTGATGAACCGCCAGCGGGAGGTGGTCTACGGCAGGCGCCAGGCGATACTCGACGGCGCCGACCAAAAGGAGAGGGTGGCGGTGATGTTCGGGGAGGTGGTGGAGGACAAGGTAGCCGCCTACGCGCCGCCCAAGGTCCACCCCGAGGAATGGAACTGGGACGGCCTGAACGTCTGGTTGGAAAGCCATCGCCTGCCGCAGCTCGAGCTCAGCGACGAGGAAAAGCACAGCATGAAACACGAGGGGTTAGGGGAGGAGCTGGAGGGCAGGTTCCGGCAGGCCCTGGGGGAAAAGGAGCAGGACCTAGTTCCCGGCGTGATGAGGCACCTGGAACGCCAGGTCATGTTGCAGGAGCTCGATTCGTTGTGGAAGGACCATCTCTATGCCATGGACTCCATGAAGGAGGGCATTGGCCTGCGCGGCTACGGCCAGCTTGACCCGCTGATCGAATACAAGAAGGAAGGCTTCCAGATGTTCGAGAAGCTGATCGTGCACCTACAGGAGAACATCTTGCGCACGCTTTGCCTGGTCCAGGTGCGGGGTGAGTTGGGCGAGGTGCGGCGCGTTTTCGCC
>CBDVCL010000440.1:0-2571 GCA_965372475.1 uncultured bacterium
TACAAGTTCCCGCGCGTCAAGATGAAGGACGGCAGTGATGATTTCAGCTTCAGCGGGTTGAAGACCGCCGCCCTTCAGGAAATACAGGCTAAGAAGCTGACGCCGCGCAGGCGTGCCGACCTCGCCGCCTCCTTTCAGGAAGCGGTGTGCCGCGAACTGGTGGAGAAGACACTGCGTGTGGCGCGGCGCCGCGGTCTGCGCCGCCTTGTTGCCGGTGGCGGCGTAGCGGCGAACAGCAGGCTGCGGCAGTTCTTTCAGGAGCGACTTAGCCGCGGCGAAAGCGTCTGTTTTCCTGAGAAGGGCCTATGCACGGATAACGCCCTGATGGTTGCCTACGCGGGTTACCTGCGTCATCACGCCGGTCACCGCGGCGGCCGGCGGCTCGATGCGAAGGCAGATTTGGGGATAGTGTG
The DNA here is from genome assembly GCA_965372475.1 of uncultured bacterium. Classification (GTDB taxonomy): domain Bacteria; phylum Oederibacteriota; class JAUXIB01; order JAUXIB01; family JAUXIB01; genus CBDVCL01. The sequence goes on from CBDVCL010000440.1 coordinate 414, forward strand.
AAGCTGGTCTTGAAAGCATGCGTTTAGAACGCGGCGCCCTGAGACACACGCCAGGCGAGGAGAAAGACAGTCGAAGGGTTGAAAGTTACAGTGCGGATGGCTAGAATAGTGCAGCTTTCATAACTTTGAACGTTCCGAACTTTCTAAACTAACCAGAGGGAGGTGTAAAATGTTTGGTAACTGGGAGATAGTCCTGCGGTTGTTAGCGGCGGTCGTCTTCTGTGGGCTGATCGGCTTGGAGCGGGAGGTGTTCGGGAAACCCGCCGGGCTGCGTACGCACGCCCTGGTCGGCCTCGGTTCGGCTATATTCATGCTCGTTGCCCTGATGATGGTCAAGATGGAGGAGGGTGGCATCTCGGTGGACGCCTCGCGCGTTGTCGCGGGAGTGGTGACAGGTATCGGCTTCCTGGGCGCCGGCACCATCATCAGGTCCAATGAAGGGGTAAGAGGCCTGACCACCGCCGCTTCCGTCTGGGCGGCCGCGGGTGTGGGGCTGGCCGCCGGCGGCGGGTATTACTTCCTGTCGATAGCGGGCGCGCTCTTCACCCTGACCGTTCTCTTCGTCCTCTCGCGCCTGGAGCGGGACACCTACCATCTCGCCGCGCCAGCGCCCGCGAAAGCTCCGCGCAGCCGGAAGCGGCAGAGGAAGAAGATAGCCCGAGAGGACTTCTGACATCCCACCATGCGAGATGTCAGAAGGGGTGCAATTCACTGCCAGCATGCCCCGCAAGGCTAGATAGTCAGTTTGTCGCCGGAGGGGAGGGTGCGCCCCTGGTTCATTAACTGGTTACCGGATGAAGAAAGGTGGCTTGAAGATAGCCAACGTGGCGTTGAGGTACGGGCTTATCCAGGCCCCCCTTGCCGGGTTCTCTACCTCTCCCTTTCGCCGTTGGCTGCGACGCCACGGCGCTGAGCTCTCTTTCTCCGAGATGATCAGCGCGGACGGGCTTACGCGCGCGCCCGAGAAGCAAGGGCGCTATATCAAGTTCTCTGACGACGAGCGCCCCATCGCCCTCCAGTTGTTCGGTGCCGACCCAGCCGTGGTCACCGCCGCGGTAGAAGTCCTGCGGCCGCTTGCCCCCGAGATCATCGACCTGAACATGGCTTGCCCCGTGCGCAAGGTCGTGCGCCGGGGGGCGGGCGCGGCCCTGCTCGAGCAGCCGGAACTGGCTTTGTCTCTGGCGGAGGCAGTGCTGGCCGCCGCCCCTGGTACTGCGGTCACGGTGAAGGCGCGTCTCGATAGTGGGCGAGGCGAGAAGCTCGGGCCCCTGCTAAGGCGCTTCGCCGAGGCGGGGGTCGCTGCGGTCACACTTCACCCGCGTACCATGCGCGAGGGCTTTCGCGGCTGCGCTGACAGGCAGAGGTTCCGTGAGCTCGCCGCCGCGGCGCCCCTGCCGCTCATCTACAGTGGTGACATCAAGTGCGGCGGCGAAGCGCCCCGTGTATACGAGGAGACAGGCGCTGCGGCATTGATGATCGGCCGCGCCTCTATCGCCAACCCCTGGATCTTCGAGGAAGCGCGCGCTGCCCTGGCGGGAGAAAGTTACCGCCCGCCGGACTGGGCCGACAAGGTGAAGGAGCTTGCCGGCTTCCGTGATGAGCTCCTCGAACTGCTTGGGCCGAGCCGGGGATTGTTCGAGATGCGCAAGTTCATCGGGTACTTCATGCGCGGAGAGTCTGGTTGCCGACGCTTCGTGCAGGAGTTTCATACTGCCCGGGACGTCGCGGCGCAGGATCGGGTCTTGAAAAACTTCCTTGAGGCAATGAATGGGTAGACGGTAGACAGTATACGGCATACGGGGGGTAACAACAAAGCCCCGTCAGCAGCAATCTTCTATCTCACACCACGGAGGATTGCCGCCGCCCGCCGTCCCGCCGGTCGTACCGACTACCGTACGGTCGCCGATAGGCGGCCGCAAGGGTTGTCTCCATTCTAAGATAATAGGAGCAACCCTTATACCGTTTACCTGGCAGCGAAATCCTCCTTGCCAATACTCGCCGCTTCAGATACAATAAAAATCCCCCGGCTGGAGCCGGTGGTATTTTTGTTCCGTTTTTCGCTCGCTGTGCGAGCGAAATGATTTGGCACTTCATCCCCAAGCTGAAGCTTGAGGTTTTCGCGCCTGCGGAATAAATGCCCTTCGAGAAGAGAACATGG
>CBDVCL010000441.1:0-2557 GCA_965372475.1 uncultured bacterium
GGGCCTTACTTCTTCTTACCCGTGGAGACAAACATCTTCTTGTTGCCGAAGATAACCAGGAGCGCCACCAGCACGCCAAATGAAACGGCCTCCACAATCCGTTTATGCTCCATCGGAACACCGAGCAACCTGACCACATACTCGATCACCATCATACCAACGATAAGCAGCACTACAAACACCGCCCACGCCTTCCAGCTAAACTTCCAGCCTTTCTTGTCCACCATAGCCGTTCCCCCTTTTATATCCCATCCCCCTCACCGGGGCCTTCGTTTCTTCGCTGCGCGCTTAAATGCTTCCCTACAGCTTTTGTAGCCGTAGTAGAAAAACGCCGCGAAGAACACCACTGCGCTTATCGGCCCTGCGATAGTGATCTGGTATTCCTCCGGCACATTCAGAAGCTTTGCCACATACGCGGCCATCTGGCCAACAACCAGGCCAACGACTAGCCAAACCAGCGTCCTCTTCCAAGGCATGAAATTCTTCATCTCATCTCCCTCCCATTTACCCCTGCATTATCCTGCATCCACACTTGGCTGTCAAACTGATTAGCTTACAGGAAGGTATCAAGAAGCCATAAGATAGGTTCTAACTTCGTCCAGCCAGCGACCCCAGCAATCCGCTTCGCGGATTGCAGAGCAGGAGAACAGGACAGGTAGACAGGAGATTAAGTCCTGTTCGACTGCGGTCTCCTGTCTCCCGTTCTACCGCTCCCTTCGTTTCCCCAAACAAAAAGCGAGCGGATTGGCTCGCTTTCTCGTGTCACAATTCTCGACGCGGTCCCTTCATTTAAACTCACGTATAAACGAAATACGCCGACGCCCTGCAGGCCCTCGGCACCCTCACCCTCACCCAGTGCGCCGAGAAGCCGGCGGGGAACTCGTGGTGTTCATACCCTTTGGACCCGACGCTCAAGGAGCCGTATTTCATCCAGCTGCCGTCGCCGAGAAAATCGACCTCCACCGTGAAGTTCACGCTCCCCTTCGCGTCGTGGGAGAGGTGCAGGCACTTCTTGTCGAAGCCGGTCATGAGATAGGGCGGCGACGTCTGCCCCGCCTTCACCTTCTCCTTCCACCATGGCCCGCCCCATCCGGACGGCTTGCCCCAGGACCATAGGTCCTCCGCCTTGCCCATCCACACTCCCGACTGCGGCTGCGCGGCCAGGACGTTCGAACTGCCCCCCGGCGTCTCCTGGTCGGTGCCCAGCACCAGCAGGCCCCGGTAGGCGCAGAAGTCGGGTATCGCCCACAGGTGCGCGCAGACCGGCTTTACGCCCCAGACCTTCCCCCCGAAGGCGTGTATGGGAAGCTCGTAGAACATGCCGTGGCAGTCCATCAGGAAACGCTCGTGCTCGAGCTCGCGTATGCGGGGCCACTCGGTGGCCCAGAAGTGGTCGAAGGTGTGGCTGGCTTTTGGCAGGCGGTATTCCGACCACTTCCCGCCTACGCAGACCTTCAGTATGGCCGACGCCCTGTCCCAACCGGTAGCGAAGACGACGTTCCCCAGGCGCTTGCGGCCGAAGACCTCGTTGTAGGGGTTGCGGTCCAGCGTGCGCCAACTATTGCCGTCCCATTCCGCGAGCCGCCCGTCGTTGGTCCCGCCCTCGAAGGTCTGCTGACTGTAAGAGTTGTTGGCCACTATCACCCGGTCGAGGTTGGTGAAGCCCGCCTTGAAGTGGGGCTGCGATCTCCCGGACAGCTTCAGTTCTTTATTCAGGTCGAATATCTGCCTGGCCTTCAGGCTCTTGACGTCGACCTCCAGGAGATGCCCCTCCATGCCGAGCACGAGCACCTTGTTCTCCGGATCGTCGAGGTGTTCCATCGTCCCGCCCAGGCGGTAAGGCAGGAGGCCCTTGCAGGTCCGCACCTTCCTCTTCTCGTCGATGAAGTGCGGCCCCATTATCATCTGGTTGGAGGGGTGGTGCACCATGCGGTTCGCGTAGGTGCCGGCGATGCTCTCCGGTCTCTTTTTCATCCTCAAGTTCTCGTCTATCTCGTGGAGTCCCATCCCCAGGCCGCTGCCGATGTTGCTCGAGTTGTAGCTTATCATCCAAAGCTTGTCCGCCCAGGGCATCAGCCCGCCGACGCCGCACTCGGTGCGCGGCGGCCCCATCTCCGCCACCGTCGCCAGCCCCGGCATCACCCCGCTGATATTCAAAGGCTGTTGCCCTTTATTCATAACACTCCTCTCCAATTGCCGTTACGCATGACCGGCCCCCCATCTTTGCACCACTTCTTATGATACAAACGTCTCTGCATGCGCATTATGCCCTATATCCTGACATACGTCAAGCGCTGGGGAGGGAGCATCAAGATGCCATCAAACAGGTTCTAACTTCGTCCAGCCAGCGACCCCACCCGCCGTCGTCCGGCACAATCCTCGACATTACATTAACGGTTGATTTGCCGGACTATGGCGGGTGGCCCGCCAAAGCTCGCGCTTTGGCCAGTAGATGTAATGACAGGCAAAGGCGCGAGCGGCGGAGGGCATTTCGTTATGAAAGGGATTTGAACCTTGGAGAAGGCGCAAGCGGCGGCGGACATGGCTCAATTGCTCT